>NZ_JAXIOM010000054.1:0-25979 GCF_049311025.1 Arthrobacter sp. 3Tela_A | reverse complement strand
GGCGGGCTGCGAGATGGGAAGGGGGAACCCACCACGCAGCCCGCCGGCTCTTAGTCCCTCGGGGACTCCGTTCCACCGGTGTTCCGACTGCCCGGGTCCCCGCCGCCGGACGGCGTCGATGACGGCAGGGACGATGGCCGCGGAGACGAGCCCGGAGCCGCGCCCGAACCGGCGGGTGGCCCGTCCGGGGACGCGGTGGAGGATTCTTCCGGCGGAGCCAGATGGGAGACATCGTTCTGTGCACTGTTCTCAATACAGTCCACGTACCAGCCCTGGTCATGACCGCATTCGCCGTCCACGACGATCAGGGTTCCCCCTGTCACACCGCTGCTTTCGCTCTCCCCGGCGTCGGCATCGTCTGCGGTTCCGGTCGGCCCTGCCGACCCCTCCCCGCCCTCTTCGGTCGCAGCAGCGCGGGCCTCCTCCGGTTCCTCCACTGTGACCGTCAGTGTTGCCGAGGAACGGGTTTCCTCATCGCGCCAGTCGCCCAGCGGATTGGACGGGCCGAAGTCCACCCCCCACCAATCGGTCAGCGGATTGGGCGGGGCGAAGTCCACCCGGTAGGTGTGGGTTCCTTCCTCAAGTCCGGCCACCGGCAAGGCCGTGTTCCCATCCGTGGTACCGGCGCTGATGAGCTCACCATCCCGGAATAGTTCAAATTCACCCCGGAGCGGCGTTCCGGGGTACACCGGATCCTCCGTCTGAAGCTGCAGGGCGAAGTCCTCGCCGGCGGGTACGCTCTCAGGTCCGGTGAGCACCGTTCTCGAGGTCAGCGGAATGACGATCTTCGCAGTGTTCGAGTACGAACCGTTCCAGAGCTCCTGCCACCGGTCCATTCCTTCGATGGCTTCCAGGCCCGGCACGTCAGGGTTCAGCCAGCTGCTCCCGGCTCCACCGCCGCTGCCGGCTGACTTGCCCAGGAACTTCTTGCCGGATCCGCCGCCGGTGCCGCTGGCAGGCCATCCGCCGCCACCGCCGCCGCCGCCTCCACCCCAGGTTCCGGTCGCTGCACTGCCGCCATTGCCGCCTGGCTTGTGGTATCCGGCGAACCTGGCATCGTCTTTGCCGTTCTCGCCAGGGCGACTGGAGTGCTTGCCCTCACCCCAGGTAGGAGCAGCTCCGGTGCCAGCATCGCCTCCGTTGCCGCCCCACTTCATACCTTTGACTGGATTGGGGGTAGGCGTGTAGCCGCTGGAGCCTGCCCCGCCCCCGCCGCCCCCGGCAACCGCGAGCAGCTCTCCGTTTAGTTCCAGTGCCCCGGCGCCGCCGCCGCCGTATCCGTCGGTTGCGTTCAGGCTGGCAGTGCCGCCGTCACCCCCCTTGATAAACCCTTCCCCGCCCTGGCGGTGATTCGGATATTTGGGCGCCTTCCCGGGGTAGACGGTCAGTACGTCCCCGGCCGAGACAGGCACGGATAGCAGCCAGCGTTTGCCATGACCGCCCACTGACAGGCCTGTGCCTGAAGCGTCACCGCCACTGACGTGGACTATGACCTCGGAGACGCCTTCGGGAACCGTCCAATCGGTTCCGGACGGGTCCGTGAAGGAGAAAACGTGTCTTGGAGCGGTTAGGGCAGCCGAGGCCGGGGACGACATGGCCGGACCAATCAGCACTGCGCCGACCAGGGCAGCGGCAGCCACCAAACTTACACGCCGTCGAAACTTAGCTTTGAGTCCAATTTTGGATCGAGTCACAAATGGCACGATAGGGGGTACGGACGGCGGGTGGAACTATAAGACAGTTTTTTACACGGGGACATCCTTCGGCGTACCGGCCCTATCCCGCCACGGCGCACCGGACGCCGGTACCCTGTGAAAGGCAGAGAACCGACCCAAGAGAGGTTCCCGCGATGCGGGGTTTACAGTGAGCACTGAAGGACTGCGCGAACGTAAAAAACGGCAGACAGAAACGGCCATCGAACTGGCCGGGATCGAACTTGCCCTGGAAATGGGCCACGAGGCGGTAACCGTGGCAGACATCTGCAGTCGTGCCGAGGTGTCCCGCAGTACGTTCTTCAACTACATGCCATCCCTGGAAGCGGCCGTCTTTGGCCGGCCGTACCCCCGCCTGGCTGCCGAGGACGTTGCCGCCAGGCTCGACGCCGCACCCAACGGACCCCTCATCCCCGTACTGCTGGACATCGCATTCAGCACGATCGGCCATTCCGCGGTCAATCCGGAAGTGGCATCCAGGCGCTTTGAACTTATGCGCCGCAGGCCGGAAACCCAGGCCCAGGTCCGCGGTCCGCTTTCCAGGCTTTTCGACGACCTGGCTGAGTCCGCCGCACAGTGGCTGGAGTCCCATCCCGGGCGCGCACAGCTTGCCGGCTCACCCCGGCGCGAAGCCCGGCTGCTGGTGGGCATCCTCGGCCTGGCAATGGAGGACCTGGTGGTGACACTGGGTACAAGCGGGTCCGTCGAGGACGCCTTCCTCACCCCGGACAAGTGGGCCGAAACGATTGAAACCATCTCCCGGATCGCCACCGCCGAAGCGCGGGGACTGGCAGAGAAACACGGCGATGTAACTTAAGTCCAAACTTGAACTGCATCCAAGTTTTACTGCTAGCGTGCCCCTGTGAGCTCAGATCGCCGCGGCCGCTGGGGCCGCTTTTCCCGGCTACTCCTTGTCCTGAACCTGCTGGTTGCCGCAGCATGGCTTCCGGTTCCTCCGGCTCTTCCTGTTCCTCCGGCTTCCGCCGCACCGGGCGGGCTCCAAGCCCCTGAAGGCACCACGCAGATGTGGGTCGACGTCGAATCCCAGGCCGCACGGACCGGCATTGAGTCCGTTTCCTGGCGCTCGGGCAGCAGCACCTGGGCAGTCATCGGCCTCTCCCCCACAGTCTTCGGCGTCACTGGATTCACAGCGGTCTCCCCGGGTAAGCACGAGTTGCGGATTTCTCCAGCCGAACGGTTCTCCGCCGACGTCGTAGTCTCCTTTACTGACGCTGCCGGCACCATCCTCGCGGAACACCGCCTCCGTGACGCGCCCTTCGATCCGGCCCACACGCTCGATGGTTGGATCGCCTGGGACGACCTGGCCACAGGGCATGTGCCGTCTCCGGCCCCCGGCGGTAATCCCGGCAAGCAGCCCAATAGTCACGAGGGCCCCGTCCCGGCAAGCACCGGGACCACGTCCCGCAACGCAGCAGAGGCACTGGGCAAAACCGGCGCTGCCGGCCCTCTGCTGACTGGCATCCTCGCCGTCGGCGTCCTGGCCGCCGGAACCGGCACCGCTCTGGTGCTGCGGCAGCGACGCCTGCAGGCCGTTGCCGCACGGCATGCCGAACAGCAGGGAGGAACCCGATGAACCGCCGCCCAATCACAGCCGCACTGCAGCGGCTCCGCGGCGTGCGCACCACTGACGCAGTCCGCATCGGTGTCGCCTCAGCGCTCGCCCTCACCCTAACCATGGCCGCTGTTCCGCCGCCCGCCGCAGCCGTGTCCAGCGACGCAATCGAGAACCTCAGCGCCGTCCTGCCCGCTCCGGAGCCCGGCTTCACCCCGGTTCCAGCCAGCCTGCCCGCGGTAGACAGCGCCGTCGGGATCGGTTCCCGCCTGTCCAAGGATGCCTCCGGAGAGGTATTCCTGGGAACCGCTGCGGAAGGACAGTCCGCCGCCCTGGTCCGCCTGACAGTGTTCGAGCCCGGCACCAGCCAAACGGTTTACACCACAGCCGAAACGGCTGTGTTGCATGCCCGGGCGGGAATCACCACGTCCACTACCGTCCTCCTGCCGCTTACCGCGGGTTCAGTGGCGCTGTGGACCGACGCTGAAGCAGACATCCGGGTCGAGCCGCTTGCCTATTTCAAGGGAACACAGGCCTCCGGCGGTGCCACCATCGCCCTGCCGGAACCGGTGGTCCAGGCTGACACCGCAGCCGGCCTTGCCGGCAGCGCCCTGACCTCCAGCCCGTTGTGGATCGGCCTCACCGGAGAGGGCGGGGTCTCCGCAACCCTGGCGCGCAGCGTCCATGTCCTGCTGGACGTGACGCTCGCGGAAGCGGACGACGTCATCCTCGGGGACGGCCAGCGGATGGCCCTTCCGGCAGGCAGATCCGTTGTTGCCACCATCGTGGACGCCGAGGATCAGGGAGGAGTGACCGTCGGCCTGGGCCGGAGCGGAAACACCGGAACACTGCAGGCTACCGTAACCGGCTGGGTCGCCGAAGCTGCGGAAGACACCTCGCAGGCGAACCACCGCGGCAGCTACGTGGTGAACACGGAGCACCGGCCGGCAACCAGGCTGGAAGTTTCAGCCGGGACCGCCCCGCAGGAGGTCCGGCTGGCGGATGATCATGACAGTGCCTACGCGCTGGCGCTTGTCCAGGCAGCAGACGCAGCCGGAGGAGACACCACCACGCTCGCCTGGGGACCGGAAGTCCGCGGCCGGTCTGCCGGCGTTACCATAGACCGGGCCGCGGGTGCCCAGCCGCAGCTGGCACTGGTGCCGGTCGACACGGGCGGGACACAGCTTTCAATCCGCCGCGGCAGCGCCACTGTGTCCCTCCAGCCGCTGGGCAGCTTCCTGGGCGCTCCGGTGCCCTACGATGCATCTGACCCGGCCGCCATCACCATCACTTCCCCCGTGGACCGGCAGAGCCTGGACCTCACCGAAACCGGCTGGTTCACTCTCGAAGGAACTGTGTCCACCGGCGCCAACTCCGTGGACCGTGTAGCCATCAGTTCACCGGACGTCGGTTTTATCGGCCTGGCCGAGCTCAATCCCGCCGGGGATGAACTCAACTGGAGTTTCCGGGCTCTGGCCCCCGAAGACGGCGATTTCGACTACGTGGCGACTGTATTTGACCGTTCCGATCCCGGAACCGCCCGCGCGTCGGACCGCGTGCGGCTGACCCTCGATGTCGCCGAAGAGGGGGACACCGTAGTCTCACCCGAGGCGCAGGTGTTCCATCTGGAGACACCCGAGCTCGAATTCGAGGTGCTGGACGAATTCAGCCTGCGCTTCGCTGAGCGGCCGGAGCTGGACCCGGGAGACATCATCGTCAGCGCTCCCATGCTTACGGCACCGTCCGGGTTCCTGGGCCGCATGTCCGCCATGGACCTCGTTGACGGGTCCTGGATGGTCTCAACTACTCAGGTCTTGCTGGAGGAGCTGTTCCTGCAGGTCGACGTCGAGGAGACCGAAGATTTCGGCGACGGCAGCGGCCTGGAGGTGGAAGACCTCATGGCGCAGGCGGGCACCTCGCTGGACGCAGTCAGCGGCACGTACGAGGACGTGCATGAGGACGGGAACGCAGGAGAGGCAATACCGGTGTCCGCTGTGGACATCCTCGATGAAAACGGCGCGCCGCACATCCCGGAGGCGGGGACCTACGCGGAAGTGCGCACCGGTGACGATGTCGATCTGGAGCTGAGCAGCGACGAATTCAACCTGGACAACCCCGCGGACTTCAAGACCGCCTGCCGCCTGCCCGGAACCGACGGTCAGGAACCGACCGGAGCGGACATCGACGAGAACGGGGAATGGCTGGCTCCTGCGACGCCGCTTTCCGGAGACGGCAGCTGCGGCGGCCCATTGCAGGGCGGCCCCGGCGGATCCATCTCCGCCAACTGGACCATGGCGGCAGATGTAGGAGTCATCCTCGTCCGTGAAAACGACTCCTTCAAAGTCAGAACTGCGGGAAAGAAACAGGACTGGAAAGACTTCGAAGCATGGTCCGAAACCGACCACGTGACGGAACAGGGCTTGGCCGTCCGCGCCGGCGGTGAGGTCAACCTCAGCTTCGCGTTCGTCCTCAAAACAAAAATGTCATTCAAATGGAAGGTCATACCCCGCGGCATCACCATCGAGGAGTTCCGCATTCAATTCAATTCGAAGCTGAAGGCATCGGCGTCCCTGCAGGCCTGGATGCAGGTCCAGGGCCGCTGGAATCTCGACCTGAAGATCGCCGAGGTTGCGCTCCCGGCCATCACCATCCCGGTTGGTCCCGTGCCGGTCGCCATTACCAATACCTTGAACATGGCACTGGCAGTCACCGGGACGCTGAAGGCAGTCGTGGATATTCCGGCGATCGGCATTGAACGAAAAGATACGTTCGGTTTTATGTACACCAGCAAGGAGGGCATGCACCGGTTCAAGGAAGACGAGCCCACAAAGTATGTCCTCCCCATGCCCCGTTCGGTGAAGAACGGGACGGAATTTTCCCTCTCGGGCGAGGTTGCCGTCGGCCCGGAGCTGACGTACCGGTCCCGGATCTACAGCTTTGCCGGCCCGGACATCGCCCTCTCCGCGAAATCCGGTTACGGGGCTAAGGTCACGGTAACCGGCAGCCCCCGTGAGGCCGAGCTCGAGGCAGCTGTCTTTCTCAGCATCGGGCTCGTCGGCTCCGCGAAGCTGACACTGATCAAGTGGGATCTGCTGAACCTGACGATCTTCAGTTTGAGCTACCGGGTGCACCTGATCGAATACCAGCACAAGTGGAAGCTGTGAGAAGGACCGGGGTCACCGCAGCGCCGACACCCCGGTGATCTCCCGCCCGGCGATCAGCGAGTTGATCTCATACGTTCCCTCATACGTGTAGATTGCTTCGGCGTCCGCGAAGATCTTCGCCATCCGGTAGTCGGTGACAATGCCGTTGCCGCCCAGCAGGCTTCGCCCCAGGGAGACGGTTTCGCGCATCAGGGCACTGGCGTAGGACTTCGCCAGTGCAGCCCGGGCCATGTCCCCGCGGGCTGTTCCGTCGTCGGACACGGCACCATAGCCACCCTGTTCCAGGTCGCTGACGCGGGCCAGCATGGCAGTCGATGCCACGGCGTTACCCTGCATCCGCACCAGCTGCTGCTGCACCAGCTGGAAGGACGCCAGCGGGCGCCCGAACTGCGTGCGCTCCACCGCGTAGCCACGGGCGACGTCGAACGCTGCCAGCTGCTGGCCCACCGCCTGCCAGCCCACCATGATCCGCGAACCGCGCAGCAGGTGCTTGGTGTCCTCGAAGCTCCCGATTCCGGCAAGCCGGTCCGCCTCGGAAACCCGCACATCGGTGAGTTCGATGTCGGCGTTCTGTACGGTGCGCAGCGCCGTCTTGTGCTCGATCCGGGTGCGCTTGATCCCGGGCAATGAAGCATCCAGCAGGAAACCGCGGACCTTGCCGGTGGACGGCTCACGCGCCCACAACAGCATCCAGTCGCAGAAGGTGCCGTTGCCGATCCAGCGCTTGGTTCCGTTCAGGACCCAGCCATCGCCGTCGCGCACCGCGGTGGTGGCCATACCGCCGGCAACGTCAGATCCGTGATCCGGCTCAGTCAGGGCGAAGGCGCCGGTGATCTTGAGCGACTGGGCGTCCTCGAGCAGCCGGGCCTTCTGCTCCTCGGAGCCGAAAGCATGGAGTCCCTCCACGAACAGGTCGTGGTGGACCATAAAGAACGTGGCAATCGAGGTGTCGGCCCGGGTCATCTCGGCGATAACCAGTCCGGCGAACAGCGGGCTGTAACCGCGCTGCACCGGGGTGGACAGCCCCAGGGAGGCCAGCCCGGGCAGCAGTTCCACCGGGAACCGGGCTTCATCCCACCAGCCGCCGGCGTGCGGAAGCACTTCGGCGGCCAGGAAGGAGCGCAGTTCAGCCAGTTTGGCTGTCTCCTCGGGACTCAGAAGCTGTTCGAAAAGAAAAAAGTCGGCGTCGGGGAGCATCGGCACGCCTTATTTCGGTCCCATCCGAATCGCTCCGTCAAGCCGGATGGTTTCACCGTTCAGCATCGAATTGCCGATGATGTGGTCCACCAGGGACGCATACTCGTCAGGCCGGCCCAGCCGGGAGGGATGCGGGATCTGCGCGGCCAGCGAATCCTGGGCGCCCTGCGGCAGTCCGGCAACCATGGGGGTTTCGAAGATGCCGGGGGCGATCGTCACCACGCGGATCAAATGGCGCGCCAGTTCGCGTGCCAGCGGAAGGGTCATGGCAGCCACTCCACCCTTCGACGCCGAGTAGGCAGGCTGTCCGATCTGCCCGTCGAAGGCCGCTACCGAGGCGGTGTTGATGATGACGCCGCGCTCGGAGGTCCCGCCGTCGTCCGTCACCGGCTCAGTCTCCGCCATGGCCGCAGCGGCCAGCCGGGTGACGTTGAACGTGCCCACCAGGTTCACCTGGATGACCCGGTTGAAGTCCTCCAGCGGCAGGACACCGTTGCGGCCCAGCACCTTCCCGGGAGTGCCGATACCGGCGCAGTTCACGGCCACCCGCAGCGGAGCCGCCGCCATCGCCGCCTCCACCGCGCCCTGCATCTGCTCCGGATCGGTTACGTCTCCCGGCACAAAGTGGGCGTTATCGCCCAGCTCACCTGCGTAGGCAAGTCCGCCGGAGGACGGCAGATCCACCAGGACCACTTCTGCTCCGGCATCAATGAGCCGGCGGGCGGTTGCCCGGCCCAGCCCCGAAGCGGCTCCCGTGACGATGGCCGAAGCACCGGATAACTGCATCTGTGTCCTCCTGGATCAGGGGTCTTGTAGTGCGCCTGGGCGCGTGCGGTCCCACGAGCCTACTGTGACTCGCAGCACAGCGCATCCAGCAGGGTCCGATTCAGTTCAGGCGCCCGTGACGCTGCCTGCCGCCCGGGGCTATCGTGGGTCGCATGCCCGCAGCACAGACCGTACGCCACGCCGAACAGCGTGCCGACGCCGCCGCCCACAGCGTCACCACCGCCTTTGGCGGCAGGCTGCTGGGCCTGCCGGGCACCCACATTGGCGCGGTCCGGGCACCGCAGCCACTGCCCCGCGGCGTCGGGCCGTGGCATTACTGGTGGCAAGCGCACTATGTGGATGTCCTCGTGGACACCGGGCTGCGCAGCCGGGCCCCGGTATCCGGCGAAGATCCGATCACGCTGGCCGAGCAGGTGGTGCGGACCATCCGGATCCGCAACGGCGGCCGGTTTACCAACCACTTCTTTGATGACATGGCGTGGCTGGCACTCGCAGGTCTGCGGCTGGATTCCCTGCCCGGGCCGCCGCGCGGCAACAAACCACGCCACTCGGGCCTGCGCGAGTCACTGGGACGTGCTCTGCGGTCGGGCCACACGGCGGATCTGGGCGGCGGAGTGTGGTGGAACCGGGCCAGGAACTTCAAGAACACCCCTGCCACCGCCCCGGCCGCCCTGTTTTTCGCCCGCACCGGCGAGCGCGAACGCGCGCAGGAGCTGGTGGACTGGTTGAATGCTGAGCTGCTCGACCCCGGGACCGGGCTTTATTACGACGGCGTGCGGCAGAGCGCTGCCGGCCCGGCGCTGGAGCGGGCCCACTTCACGTACAACCAGGGGCCGGTTCTGGGAGCACTGCTGGAACTGGGCGGCGAGGCGAACCTGGAGCGGGCCGCGGAGCTGATCCGCGCCACGTCCCGGCACCTGGTGCAGGGCGGCGGCCTGCTGCTGCGCACCCACGGCAGCGGGGACGGCGGCCTGTTCACCGGAATCCTGTGCCGATACCTTGCCGAAGCCGCAGCGGCAGCCACACTGGACCCTGGTTCACGCCGGACGGCCGGCGGCATGGTCACCGAGCTGGCAGACCGGCTCTGGAAGGGCCGGGCGGTCCGCAACAACCTGGCTGTGTTTCCGTCGGACCCAGGCAGCACGTCGGATGAGGACTATCCCGCGGGCAGCGGCGTCGAGCTCTCCACCCAGCTTCAGGCCTGGATGGTGCTGGAGGCCGCCCTGCGAGTAGTGCGGCTGGAGGATGATCCGCAGGAGGACTGATGGTCCGCCTGCTCAGGTTCCTGCCGCCTTGAGCGGGTGCTGCGACGCTGCAGTATGCGGGTCCAGATCGGCCAGGGTGAGCAGGTGCTGGGGATGCTGGGGAAGCGGGAAGGACCGCTCCGTGTTCAGGTTCCGGTCCACCCTGAGGATCTCGCCGGAGTCCATCATCCGCCAGTTCGGATTCTCATCCATCCGCTCGGTGGCGATAAGCACCGCAGGGGTCCGGTTCTGTTCCATGTCATCGCTCTTCATGCTGATCCGGGCGGTGTGCTTGCCGTGGTGCGCGTCGTCGGCACTTTCCTGCAGGACGTAGAGAGGATGTGTATCGGGGTAGCGCACCGCCCAGAGCTCCGACTCCGTGGTGATCACCAGGTTCACCGCGTACAGACGCAGGTTCTCCGCGATCCAGGTGACTGCCGCCGGAATGGCCTCGGCGAGGTTTCCTCCGTTTTGCCGGGCCAAGCCGGTGATGAGCGCAAATACCCGCTCACTGTCGGTCTGCCCCTGCACCAGATGCATCACTTCCAGGGCACGCAGCCGGTCATCAAGCACATCCAGATCTTCCACCACCCCGTTGTGCGCCAGCAGCCGGTCATCCTGCAGGAACGGATGGGTGTTCTCAATGGTGTTTGCGCCGGTACTGGCATACCTGACGTGCGCTATGAAGGTGCGGCCTTCCAGCGTCCGGGCCGCGGAAGCGTAGGCCCGGTCCTCATAGGCCGGCATGGGCGCCTTGTCCACCAGGGGCTTGCCCGCGGAATTGAAGACGCCGATCCCGAAACCGTCCGCCATCCTGCGGCTCTGCTCGGCCAGGCTGTCCGGGGCGGTGAGCAGCCAGAACGTGGCCCGGACGGGCTTGGGACCTGCATGCATTCCGAAAAGCCTGCACATGTGGACTCCTAGTCGGGGAACCTCTTCTGCGGATAGAAGGTCTCGCGGCGGCTGAGCATGTCCACGAAACGGGTTATGTTCCGCTCCCGGGCTGCTGCCGTCTTGAGCTGGCCCAGCCGGTAGGCGAAGGCAAAGCGGTTTTGTGAGCTCAGCACGTCGAACATGGCCTGGGCGCTCTCATTGGCGGCGATCGCGTCGAGCAGATCCTGCGGCACCTCTGCCGTGGCCGGGCCGGCATAGGCCGCATCCCAGCGGCCGTCCGCCTTGGCGGACTCAACGGCGTCGCGTCCGGAGGGGTGCAGCCGGCCCGCGGCCTCAAGCCGGGCGATGTGCCCCACGTTGCGCAGCGACCATGCGCTCCGCGGGCCGCGCCGGGTGTAGCGCTGCAGGTAGGTTTCTTCGTCACGCCGTGCCGCCTGGCCGTCAATCCAACCGAAGCAAAGCGCCTCATCCAGGGCCGACTGATAGGTCAGGGCGGTGGTGCTCCCACCCTTCTTCCCAAGGACCAGCCAGACCCCGGCGGAGCGCAGATGATGCTCATCCAGCCAGTCCCGCCATGCCGCCGCATCCGGGAGCAGCAGCTCCGACAGCTCGGTCTCCATGCGCTCAATCGTAGGCTCCGGGGAGAGGGGCTGGAAGGTCCGGCGGCAGTTCAGCCCTTGGCCGAAGCTGAGCGCGCCGTATGACTCGGCTGCCGGCTTTGCGGTAGAACACTGCTATGAACGTACGTACTCCTGACCCGTATCCCGGCTGGCTTTCGGAGGAGGACCTGCATGAAGCACGGCAGCGGCTTCCCATGGTCTACGTGGAGGCCGTTCCGGTGCGGTGCGATCCGCTGGGATACGTGACTGAGGTGGGTTTGCTGCTGCAGGCGACGCCGGAGGGCAAGATGGTCCGCACGTTCGTGTCCGGCCGGGTGATGTACCGGGAGACCATCCGCGCAGCCCTGCTGCGGCACCTTGAAAAGGACCTTGGGCCGATGGCACTGCCGCAGCTGCCTCCCAGCCTGGCCCCGTTCGCCGTCGCCGAGTATTTCCCGTCCCCCTCCCAGACGGGTCTGACCGATGAGCGCCAGCACGCCGTCGCGCTGGCCTACCTGATTCCCGTGACCGGCGAATGCGATCCGCGGCAGGATGCACTGGAACTGTCCTGGCTCACCCCCGAAGAGGCGCTCAGTCCTGCCATCTACTCGGAGTTCTCCGGCGGCCGCGGCGATCTGCTGCGCCAGGCGCTGGCGTCCGCCGGGTGGGGCCGGTAACCGTTACCCTACGTTTATATACTGGGGCCGAGCTTCGAGCGCTAAGGAACAGCCATGTCGATGAGTGTGCCGGATAAGTATGCCTTCCGGGTCAATGCCGAACTGCTTGTACCAGGACAGCGGCTTGTCCTTGATGAGCTGACCCTGGCGCCGCTGGCAGACGTCCGCGTCGAGGAAGACGACCTTGGCAACCCAGCCCTGGTGATCGCTGGACTGGAAGACGGGGAAACCCTGCGGATTGCCTACGGCGCAGCGGTTCGCGTAGCTGCCCCGGCGCCCGAGAAGAATGCGTCCGATGCCGTCCGGAGCATCCCCACCGAAGAGGAAACCTACGCCGCCGTCCTGGCTGCTGCTGCCGCCGCCCACCCCGATGACCGGGCGGTGAAGGAACTCACCTCCCGGCTCAGCCGCGGGCTCAACGTCAAGGCCGGCAGCAACCTGCAGGATGTGCGGGACCTTGCCCACACCCTGTATGTGGACCTGGGCGACGCCGAGAACGCCCTGGCGGTCTGTTCCCTGATCACCGGCCTGGGGTTTGACGGCAACTACGGGCGCTGGAACTGGATCCAGGGAGCCCTGGCCCTGGCCGCCCACATCACTCATGAGTCGGGAGAGCTTGAGACTTCCGCGGCCTTCGCGCAGGCGGTCCGTGCCGGGGACAACGCCGAATCCGATCCGTTGAAGGCCAAGCTCTCCGCAGAGCTGCTGCAGCGCCAGCTCAATGAACCGAACCTGTATGACCGTGAAATCCAGCGGGCGGCCGAGGCCGGGGATGAGCACAGCGAACGGGACTGGCGCATCCTGCGACTGAACACCCTGCTCTACCTGCGCGCGCACGGCGGCTCACAGACCTATTCCGACGCCGAACTCCAGCGCCGCATCCGCACCGAGCTCAGCGCGGTTCGCGGCCTCAATCTGGATCTTTAGGCCGGAACCCGGTCCGCCCGGGCCAGGTTGGCCTTCAGCTGCAGCAGCAGCACCAGTCCCATGCCCACCAGTGCGCCGATCACGGTTTCCACGGCCCGGTCCCTGATGAGCATTGAGGGGTCACTGGAGTGGGACAGCTCAGTGCTGAGCAGCGCCAGCGGCGTGATGACCACCTGTGCCAGCGCGTAGTTGCGGGCAATGAACAGCTCCGCCCCGCACTGCAGCAGTGCAATCACCAAGACCAGCTGCCAGGGCGCCAGCCCGGCGAACAGGATCACCGCGGTTATCCCCAGCCCGCCGAACGTGCCAAGCATGCGGCTGATGCCGCGGTGGATGCGGTGCCGGAAGGTGGCGCCCACCAGCGGAACGGTGGCCGCGACCATGGCCCAGTAGTTGTGGCCGATTCCGAGCATGGTGGCGATGCTGCCGGCGGCCGCGGCCGCAACGGCATACAGCCCGCCGTCGGCCCAAAGTGCCTTCTGCTGTGCGGCGGAGAATCCAGGCCGCAGGGGCTTTTCCCACGGCGTCCGGTACCGGTTCAGGAGCATTCCGGACATACCCAGCAGGATGGCAAACGTGATGGTGGCACCTGCCGCGAGCATGCCCTGCCAGAGCGGAGGATGCGCGGGCACGGAGGCAATGGCGGCGTAGGCGAAGATGTGGAAGAGCGATCCCGCCGGGCGGAGACGCCAGTAACCGGTAGCCACAGTCGCCAGCCCGGCAACGGCCGTCGTGCCGATCACGATTCCCCACGCGTCCAGTCCCAGCCGCGAGGACAGCGCGCCGGCCAGGATGACGGTGAACATCAGCGCCCCTGCGCGCAGCTGGTGGCCCAGCCGCTGGCGGTGCGGCTCATTGCGGCCGTAGATGCTGGTGAACGCACCGAAGGCCACGAAGATCGCCAGGTCGATCCTGCCCAGGGCCAGCAGTACAGCGAGCGGTACACCTATGCCTATGCCGCAGCGGATCCCCACCCGGTGGTCATTGTGGGCAGGGGCAATGGTGAACATTTCGCGCAGGTGGTTCAAGGGGACTTCGTGGGCCTTTCAGGTTTTCAAGGGCGGCAGCGCTTCACGGAGCCGGAGAGTCCGCCTTCTTGACCATACGCTTGGCGTGCACGGCGGCCGGAGTTATGTGCGCTGCCTCTCTCCCGGGCAGGCGCCGAGGCCAGCGGAGGGGCACGGACCGGATGTAAGGCAAAATGGAAGCGTGTCCAGCTCCGGTTTTTCCTTTGCCCTCGGTAAGCGCCTGCGTGAAACCGCCCCCGACTCCGCGTCCCGCACTCAGGAGAACGGCGGTGAATTCCAGGGCCGTACCGGGGTAATCAGCACCCCGCACGGTGAGATCCAGACTCCGGCGTTCATCGCCGTCGGCACCAAGGCCACCGTAAAGGCCGTGCTGCCGGAATCCGTGGCGCAGCTTGGGGCGCAGGCCGTGCTGGCCAACGCCTACCACCTGTACCTCCAACCGGGGGCAGACATCCTTGACGAGGCAGGCGGGCTGGGCAAATTCATGAACTGGCCCGGCCCCACCTTCACCGATTCGGGCGGATTCCAGGTCATGAGCTTGGGCGCCGGGTTCAAGAAGGTCATCAACATGAACGCCGACGGCACCACCCATGCCACCGGAGCGGACGACGACGTCGCTCCCGGCAAGGAGCGCCTGGCCCACATCGACGACGACGGCGTCTGGTTCAAGTCCCACCTCAACGGCGACAAGCACCGCTTCACCCCCGAAATCTCCATGCAGGTGCAGCACCAGCTCGGGGCGGACATCATGTTCGCCTTCGATGAGCTCACCACCCTGCTCAACTCCCGCGGCTACCAGGAACGGTCCCTGGAACGCACCCGGCTGTGGGCAGAACGCTGCCTGGTTGAGCACCGCAGGCTCACCGAGGAGCGGTCGCACCGCCCCTACCAGGCGCTCTTCGGAGTCCTCCAGGGGGCACAGTATGAGGACCTGCGCCGCAAGGCTTCCCGTGATCTTGGCGCCATGGGCTTCGACGGCTTCGGCATCGGCGGCGCCTTGGAGAAGGAAAACCTGGGCACGATTGTGCGCTGGTGCACCGAGGAACTTCCCGAGGACAAGCCGCGGCACCTGCTGGGCATCTCCGAGCCCGATGACATCTTCACCGCCATCGAGAACGGCGCAGACACTTTCGACTGTGTCTCCCCCACCCGCGTGGCCCGGAACTCGGCGTTCTACACCCCGTACGGCCGGAAGAACCTTTCGAACGCCAAGTTCAAGCGCGACTTCGGTCCGCTGGTGGACGGCTGCGACTGCTATGCCTGCACCAATTACTCCCGCGCGTACATCCAGCACCTGTTCAAGGCCAATGAGATGGTCAGCCACACGCTGATCTCCATCCACAATGAGCGTTTCACCGTAAAGCTGGTCGACGACGCCCGCCTGGCCATCGAGGACGGCTCGTTCTTCGAGTTCAAGGACGAGGTCCTGGGCAAGTACTACAGCTAGCCGCGCACGTCCCCGGGGCCTATACCTCTTCGGGAACCGCGCGGCCGTAGCTCGGCTCACGCTTCTTGATCGCCTTGATGACCGTTGAGGTCACCGGCACAAAGAGGAACTCGACGGCGGTCTTGTAAACGAATCCAAAGATCACGTAGTTCACGAACTGCCCCGCGCCGGTAATACCGATCACCGGCGCGGCAACGGCACAGAAGATCAGGGTGTCCGCGAACTCGCCGACTCCGGTCGAGGCCATCAGCCGGCCTGCCAGCGCACGTTCCTTGAACCGCGCCTTCATCCGGGTGAGCACCATGGCGTTAAGCAGCTGCCCGGCCAGGAAACCCAGCAGCGACGCCGCGACGATCTGCCAGACCGGGCCAAGCGTGGACTCCAGTGCGGCCTGCTTCTCCACGCCGTAGGCGTCGTCGAATCCGGGCAGGGCAATAATCACCGCAAAGGACAGCACCGCAAACGCGGCCATGGCGAAGCCCATGTAGATGGCACGCCGGGCTGCCTTGAAGCCGTACACCTCGCTGATCACGTCACCCAGGATGTACGCCAGCGGAAAGAGGAAGAATCCGCCGTCGGTGATGATGCTGAAGTCACCGAAGACCGGGCCCAGCACCACGCCCTTGGACGCCCCAATGTTGGAAATGATGATCACCACGCACATGAGGGTGAGGATCAGGTCGTAATGCGAGCTGCCCCGGGAAGCGTAGCTGGGGGTCTGGCGTGCCTGGCGGGCAGCGGCCGGGGTTGGTGAAGACATGGATTTCCCGTTTCGGTTTAGTGGTTCGCCTGGGCTCCCGCCCGGCTGTATTAGCACTTGCCCGCTGTCCCGGGCGGCCCTTGAAGGACCAGCGTCAATTCTGCCACGTTTTTTGTTCCGTCACATTTTTGAACACGTTCAAATATGTGCTCTAATTTCCTCCGTACACAACTTGGAACAGGGGTTCGATGGCCGCGGGGTTGAAGAGTGAAGCCACCCGGAGGCGGCTGGTGGAGGCTGCGACGGAGCAGTTCCGCGACCAGGGCTTCGAGCGGACCACCATGCGCGGCATCGCCGCGGCAGCCGGCGTATCCGTCGGCAACGCCTACTACTACTTCTCGTCCAAGGACGCGATCGTCGCGGAGCTGTACCGCTCACTGCAGAACCAGCACCGCTCCGCCGCACTCCCCCAGCTGCGCGAGGGACACAACCTCGGAGAGCACCTGCGGGTCATCCTGCAGACGAACCTGGATGTGCTGGCCCCCTATCACTCGCTGGGTCACCAGTTCCTGAAGACCGCCGCCCTGCCCGTGCCTCCGGGAACCCGGAAGTCCTCCGCACCGGCCGATGCTGAGCAGGTGGGACGCGGAAAGTCGATCGCCGTCTACCGCCAGGCGGTGCTGGCTGCCCGCCCCCAGCCTCCCCTGGCCGTCCGTGATGACCTGCCTGAACTGCTGTGGCTGGTACAGATGGGCGTGACCTTGTTCTGGGTCTACGATTCCTCGCCCGGCCAGGTGCGCTCCCGGCGCCTGGTAACCAATACGGCTCCTTTGGTGGCCAAACTCGTGATCCTCTCCCGGCTACCCGTTGTCCGCAATATCGTGGAAGATGTGGTGAAGCTGCTGCGAGGAGCACGATCGCATGACTGACAACGCGGACGACGACGGCGTCGCCCCGGCAGGTGCCGACGACCCTGCTTCCGGCGCGGACGCACCTCTCCTCCTCGCCCCCCGCGTCACCTTTGGACCTACCGCCTTCGTCATCGGTTACGCCGTCGCCTGCCTGCTGGTGGCCGCTATCGCCACCGTGGCCATCGGCTGGGGCACGTCCAGGGACTTGTGGGGTTACCTCTGGATCATCGTGATCGCGGCTTTCTATGCGGCCGGCATCGGACTGCTCACGGCAGCACCCGTGGGCCTGGCCCTGGGCCTGCTGCTGCGGGGCGTACCGAACCAGTGGCTGCACGTCCTGGCATTCTTCGTGGTGCCCACGCTGCTCGCCTGGCTGGTCATCGGGCTCCTTGCCGGTTCCATCGGAGTGCCCCTCCTGATGGCCCTGGCCATCGGGATCTCTGCCGCTGCCGGGCGCCTTGCGGTGTGGCGCCTGATGGACGTGCGTTACTAGCCTTGGACTCCGCAGCGGAACCGGGTGGCGGGGCACACTGCGTTAGGTAGAAGATGTACCCATGTCTTCAACAACACATCCTCCCGTCACGCTCACGATCGCCGGTTCCGAAGCCACCGGCGGAGCGGGCGCCCAGGCAGACCTCAAGACCTTCCAGGAACTGGGGACCTACGGCATCACCGCCCTGACCTGCATTGTCTCCTTCGATCCCAAGGACAACTGGAACCACCGCTTTGTGCCGGTAGACCCGCAGGTCATCGCCGACCAGCTGGAGGCCATCCAGACCGCCTATGACTTGGGCACCGTGAAGATCGGCATGCTGGGAACCCCGGCGACCATCGACACCGTGGCCAAGGCGCTGCAGAGCCAGCACTGGACCAACATCGTGCTGGACCCGGTGCTCATCTGCAAGGGTCAGGAACCAGGCGCAGCCCTGGACACCGATCAGGCCCTAAAGGCCCAGATCCTGCCGCTGGCCACGTTCGTCACCCCTAACCACTTCGAGTCCATGTCACTGGCCGGCATGGATGCGATCGAGTCCGTGGACGATCTCAAGGAAGCAGCCAAGCGCATCCATGAAGCCTCCGGCGCCGTCGTGCTGGCCAAGGGCGGCGTGCGGCTGGAAGGCGATGACGCCGTCGACGTTTTCTACGACGGCGAGACCATGGAGGTGCTCCGGGCACCGAAGGTGGGCGACGTCGCCGTCAGCGGTGCCGGCTGCACCCTGGCCGCCGCGATTACCGCCGAGCTGGCCAAGGGTGCCACTCCGCTCGAGGCTGCCCGCAGCGCTAAGGCATTCGTCACCGAGGGCATCCGCAACCGGGTCTCCTCGAACACTCCGTTCGATGCACTGTGGCAGGGCGGCGCAGCCAGCGGACCTGCCCTCTAGGTTCGCACAGTCCAGCTCACCGCCACGGGGGCAGTAGCGCCGTACCCGGCGCCGCTGCCCCCGTGGCGTGTTCCCGCGGAGGAATCCTAGCGGCCTGCCTCGGCCGCCGGCACGCGGTCAGATTCCCCGGCGTCCGATTCCTGCGCCGGCAAGGTCTCAGGCGCGGCAGCGCCCAGACGCAGCCTCCACAGCGCAATAGCGGCAAACACCACGACACCGGACACCCCGAGGTAGAGCGCTGTGGGCGTCCATCCGGCATCAAGCAGGGCACCCACCAGGATAGGCGCCAGGATGGCCCCGGCACGCCCAACTCCGATGCCCCAGCCGACACCGGTGGTCCGCACCGAGGGGTCGTAGGCCTGCGGGGTCACGGTGTAGAGACCGGCGATGCAGCCGTTGATAAGCATCCCGACCAGTACCCCGGCGGAGAACGCCAACGGCGGAATCGAGGTCGTGGTTATGAACAGCACCAGCGTTCCAGCCGAGAGTACGGTGAAGACGATCAGGGTCAGCCGGGGCGCCCACTTGGTGGTGAGCGCACCGTAGAGCAGCGACCCGAATGTCCCGCCCATCGTCAGCATGAGGCCCCCGATGATCCCCTGCTGCTCGGTCATGCCTGATTCCACGAGGAGCCGGGGCGTCCAGGAGTTCGCGAAGTAGAAACCGAACATGATCAGGAAGAAGGAACACCAGAGCAGCAGGGTCGTTGCCCGGTAACGGCGGCTAAGGAGCTGCCCCACGCTGTTTTTCTGCGGCCCGTTCGTCTCGGGTGCGCCGCCGAGTTCCACCGGTCCCTGGATCCTCAGCCGCCGGACGATCCGCGCAAGCTCCCGCTGGGCGTTCGCTGGCCGCCGGGTACGGAGGTAGTCCACGGATTCAGGGACCAGCAGGAGCACCAGGACAATGGAGGTGATAGTCAGCAGCCCGCCGGTCAGGAAGACCGACCGCCAGCCGAAGGTGGGGATGAGGGCCGTTGCACCCATCCCACCCAGAGTGGCACCGAGGCCGTAGCCAGCGGTGTAGATGCTCACGGCCATACCGCGGTAGCGGGTGTTTGAGTACTCGCTGGTGAGCACCGTGACGGTGGCAAGGATCCCGCCGACGCCAAGCCCGGTGACAATGCGCCAGATACCCAGCTCCAGTGCGGAGCCGGCGATGGCGGACAGAAAGAGGCCAACGGCATTCACGGACAGCGCCGCCATCAGCATCCGACGGCGCCCGAACCGGTCAGCAAAAGGGCCGAACGCCAGGGCTCCAACCGCCATGCCGATCAGACCGGAGCTGAGGAGCCAGCCGAGCTGGGATCCCGTCAACCCGAACTCCTCGGTCACGGAAGTTGCGGTAAACGCCATGGCCAGGACATCGTAGCCATCCAGTGCATTGAGGAAGGCAGCCAGGGCTACGATCACCCATTGATAGGGCGACATTCTGGAAATGTCTATTTTGTTGCGGATGTCCATAGCGGACCTTTCAGGAGATATCGATGGTGACGGAGGCCGGACCCGGTTGGCGCGCGTCATCCGCCACAGCACGGGAGACACAGCAGCACATCTTGGAGTTGGGTTCTTTCTGCCGGTCTGAATAGAAGACGTCCCGGTGGTCGACATGGCCGTTAAGGTCCAGGATGCGGACCTGGCACAGGCCGCACTCACCCTTGCGGCAGTCGAACATCATGTCCAGGCCCGTCCGCTCCAGCGCTTCGAGCATGGATTCGTCGGAGTGCACAGTCGCTTCCACACCAAGGCGTGGGACCCTCACGGTGAACGGCTCAGCCTCGAACCATCCGCTGTTGCCGAAGGTCTCGTAGCGCAGGTTGGTTGGATCCAGTCCGCGGTCCAGCCAGCAGCGCCGCACAGCGTCCATGAGCCGGATGGGGCCGCACATGTACAGTTCGGCCCCAACCGGGACACTGTGGACCAGCGCACGGGTGTCGAGGGAGGTCCCTTCGTCGTCGAGGTGCAGCTGAAGCTGCTCGCCGTGCAGCTCGGCCAGCTGGGACGCATATGCCATGGCGCTGCGCGAACGTGCCGCGTAGACCAGCCGGTAAGTTGCCCCGAGGCGGCGAAGCAGTGCCGCCATGCCGAGGATGGCGGTGATTCCGATTCCGCCGGCCAGCAGGACGTAGCTGGGAGCACCTACGCGCAGCGGAAAGTTCTGCAGCGGCTGCGTCATTTCCAGCACCTGTCCGGGCTCAAGCTGGTGCATAAACGCGGATCCGCCTCGGGACGCAGGACTGAGGAAGACGCTGATCGCCAGTTCGCTTCCATCCGGGCTGGCATCGACCACCGAGTATGAGCGAACGGAAGATGTTCCGTCTATGGGGACCCGGACGTCGATGTGCTCGCCAGGCCGGACGGCATGGGGCTTGTCTGGGCGCAGGACGATCCGGCGGATGCCGGAGGCTATCTCCTGTGCGGAGTGCACAGTTCCGCGCTGCCACACCTGGGAATTGGAATCTGCCATGACTGCAGGCCCTTCAGGCGCCGGGAGCCGCAGCCAAACGGCCCTCGGCTTCCAGCGCTCGTTCCAGCAGGCGCCGGACCCACATACCGCCGGCGTCGATGTTCAGGCTGTAGAACTCGTAGTCCGGGTTCGCGTCGATGGCCGCCTGCTGTGCCTGAAGCATCGCCTCGTCCTCGCCGAACACGCCGTGGACGCCGTTGCGCAGCTGCGTGGTGATGAGCTGGCTGTCCAGCCGGTAGTTGCGCATAAAGGCCCAGAAGTAGTGGCAGGAACGTTCGGTCTCCGGCGTGATCGTGTTCATGACATAGCCGTTGACTCCACGCGACCGGTCTCCTTCCGGCGCTCCGGTCCCGGCTTCGGCCACACCGACGTCGATGCAGATGGTGGACGGGAAGTAGTAGTGGATGATCTGCCAGCGGTCCACCTTTCCTTCGAATCCGGGGAACTTGTCCCGCATGTTCTTGAGCCAGAAAGGTGGTGCGTCAATGTTGTGCATCCATCGGGTAACCGTGACGGAGTTCTCGTCGTGTGTGACCTCGAACTCGGACTCGCTCAGCTCGTCCTGACCGATCGAAGAACTGTGGACGAACTCCTCATGGGTCAGGTCCATGAGGTTGTCCAGCACGAGCTGGTAATTGCACGGTGCGTGGATCGTTTCGCCGTCGCCGGCCCACTCCGGGCTGGCGAGCTGGTGCATGTCCGGAACCAGGGACGGATCGGCCAGGGTGGGATCACCCAGCCAGACCCACACGTAGCGATACTGTTCCACCACCGGGAAGGAGGGCACGGTCGCCGACGGGTTGAGCGTTTCCTGGGCGGGCATGGACGTGCAGCGGCCCGCAGAGTTGTAGCGGAGGCCGTGATAGGGGCACTGGATCTCGTCCCTGCCGATCAACTTTCCCTGGGAGAGCGGCGCCAGCCGGTGCCAGCAGGCGTCAGCGAGCGCGACGGCGCGGCCGTCGGCAGTCCGGTAGATGGCCAGCGGGCGGCCGGCGACGGTGCGGGCCAGGATTCCCTTGGCAGTTACCTCATGATCCCAGGCCGCCACGTACCAGGCGTTGAGTGGGTGGGACATGAGTTTGGCTGTGGTTGTCGTTTTGGCGGCTGGAACAGTCAAGGCAGATCCTCTGCAGCAGATTCAGGGTGGACCAACTATCTATCTAGATAGATAGTTGGTGAGGCAAGTCACATGCTAGTTCTGCTGCGTGACCGCCGCAAGCAATACTTCTTGTGTGTCGCAGGGCACATTCGGGGACCCGGCCATGCGCCCGCACCTCACGTCAAGCCCTCCATCCCTATTTCGGGGGAAAATCCCCAAACCTTTGAGCTGGTGAAATGCTCCCTTAGGGTGTGCCTACGGCTGCAGGAGTTTTGGGGGCCGAAAGGTGCACGCTGACACCCCGAACGGGGGTTGGGGGCACAACGGGAAAGCTGTCACGTGTGTCAGCAGCCGGTTGTTTACGTTTTTGGTCTCTGGGTCTCCGGGTCTGTGGTCTTGAACTTTCTGCCGGTAACACGCGGCGGAATGTTCAAGGAGCAAAATGAGACGGTCCATTCATCACAGGCCAGGGGCTGTGGCTACTGCCGCAGTTGCCGGCCTCGCACTCACGGCAGGCCTTGGCCTACCGGCCCAGGCAACCGAACCCGCCGGCACGGACAACGCTGCCCAGGGATTCGCGGTACAGAAGTTTGCGGAGCAGAAGGTATCCCCGAGCCTCCGCGGCGTCGACGGCGAGGTCTCCGTCTACGTTCAGTTCACCGGCGAAGGCGCCTTCGAGCAGACCCAGCCGGAGGCCGTCAAGGAGGGCAAGCGGGAACCGGTCGTTGACGCACCGCGTGTGCAGCAGATCCGGTCAGCCATCGAGTCGCAGGCTGAGTCGGTGGCCGCGGAAGCGGACGCCAGCACCCTCTACACCACCACCAACAGCCTTCCGGGCGTCGGCATCGTTGGAGATGCAGACGCCATCAAGGCGCTGGCCGAACGCGACGACGTCGCGAAAATCACCCGGATCGTCCCGAAGACAATCGACAACAAGGGTGCAGACATCGATACCCGCGCCCTCAACACCTGGGTGGAGCGTCAGCAGACCGGCAACGGCATCACCATTGCCGTCCTGGACACCGGCATCGATTACACGCACAGCGACTTCGGCGGCCCGGGAACCATCGAGGCCTACGAGGCAGCCCAGGCCTCCCCGGTTATCCCTTCTGCCGACAGCGGCCTGATCGACACGGACAAGTTCATCGGCGGCTATGACCTGGTAGGCGATGACTACAACGCCGACCCGTCAGCGGCCAACTACCAGCCGGTCCCCAAGCCGGACCTCAACCCGATGGACTGCCAGGGCCACGGCACCCACGTGGCAGGCACAGCCGCCGGCTACGGAACCGGCTCTGACGGCGCCACGTTCAAGGGCGATTACTCCTCGCTGACCGCTGCGGACGTCAACGACATGCGCATCGGCCCGGGTTCCGCTCCGGAAGCGCAGCTGGTCAGCATCCGCGTCTTCGGCTGCACCGGTTCCTCCGAGGTAGTGGGCCAGGCCCTTGACTACGTCCTCGACCCCAACGGCGACGGCGACTTCTCCGACCGCGCACAGGTCGTGAACATGTCACTCGGCTCCGACTACGCTCCCGTGGACGATCCTGAGAATGACATCGTGGACAAACTGACCGAACAGGGCATCCTTTCCGTTGTCGCCTCCGGCAACGCCGGAGACGTGTACAACGTGGGCGGCTCCCCCGGCAACGCAAAGTCCTCCCTGACCGTGGCCAGCTCCATCGGTTCGCAGATTTCACTGGACCGGGCCGAAATCGTCAGTGCCGAAGAATCCACAGGCACAACCACCGCCGCAGGACAGTATTCGGTGAACTTCAACTACTCGGATCCAGCCCTGTCGGCTGAACAGCTGACCGGCGACGTGGTGGTGGCCCCGGCCTCCAACGCTTTCGGCTGCAACGCCTTCCCGGCAGGTTCCCTGACTGACAAATGGGTCTGGATCCAGTGGGAAGACGAAAACGGCGCCTTCCCCTGCGGCTCAGGTGCCCGCTTCAACAACGCGGAGGCAGCCGGCGCAACCGGCGTCGTCCTGGATTCCCCGCGCGACGTCTTCGACGCCGGCATTGGAGGCAACACCGCGCTTCCCGGCATCCAGCTCAACCGTGAGTCCTCCGAACGGCTGCGTCCCGCCGCCGTCGAAGGTTCCCTCACCGTGCGCCTCGACCCTGCCTTCATGGGGACCGCTACCGGTCCGTCCAACGCCCTGGACACGGTCAGCTCCTTCTCCTCCCGCGGCCTGCATGGCTCCAACGGTGTGGTGAAGCCCGACGTCGCCGCTCCCGGTTCCTCGATCGGCTCGGCCAACGTAGGTTCCGGCAACGGCGCTTCAGTGAGCAGTGGTACGTCCATGGCAACGCCGCACGTTGCCGGCCTGGCAGCCCTGCTCTACGCCGCGACGGATTACACCCCGTACGAGGTGAAGAACACCATCATGAACACGGCCACCCATGACGTCCTCGCAGCCAACGGCGCCGTGCACGGCCCCAACCGTGTCGGTTCCGGCCGCGTTGACGTACTGGATGCCGTGAATTCCAAGGTCATGGCCTACGACTCCGAGGACCAGACGCTGACCAGCGTCAACTTCGGGGTCCTGGAGGTTGGCGCCGATGCGCTGAGCGTTACTCGCAAGGTCACGGTCCAGAACAAGTCGGACCGTCCGCGCACGTTTGATGTCAGCTACCTGCCGGCATCCACCATGCCCGGTGTGGAAATCACCACCGCTCCGAGCGTCAGCGTTGGTGCCAATGCCAAGGCAACGGTGGACGTGACGCTCACGATCGCCGACCCCACGGCCCTGGCGAAGACAATCGATCCGGCTGCCGACGTTGAGCAGCTGGGCCTGCAGCGCCAGTACCTGGCTGACGTCTCCGGACGCGTCCAGCTGGCCAGTGCCGGCATCCCCACCCTGCGCGTGCCCGTCTACTCGGCCCCCAAGCCGACGTCGGACATGACCGCCGGCACGGAGATCAGCTTTGCTGATTCCGAGGCGCTGGCAGCGGACGTGACCCTCTCGGGCCGCGATCTGCTGCAGGGAAGCGACGCATCCACCTACCTCTCCCTGGTATCGCCGCTGGTTCTTGGCGCCCAGAGCGACAAGCGCAATGATCTGGCCCTTGAATCCATGAACTCGATGGACCTTTCAGCGGTCGGTGCTTCCACCACGGTTCCTGCCCTCAAGGCTGCCGGTGAAGACGTGCTGGACGGCGTCCTCAACTTCGGCCTGAGCACGTGGGACAACTGGCCCATCCTGGGCGGTCACAATGAGGTCAACGTTGAGATCGACACCAACATGGACGGCACGGCTGACTACCTCGTAGCCACCGGCCGCGCCGATGACCTGGACCTGGTGCTGGTGAACACCTACCGCCTGAACCCGGATGGAACCTCCACTCTGGTGGACCAGACCGGCGCCAACGGCCAGCTCGGCAACAGGGACACCAACACCTTCGACAGCAACGCGGTGACCCTGCCGGTGAACGTTGCTGCCCTGGGACTGGATCCGTCCGCTGAATCGCTGCCGCTGCAGTACAAGGTTGTGACGTGGAGCCTGTACAACGTCGACAACACCGGACGAACCGTACCGGTGGATTCGACAGACTTCATTCCGTTCGACGCCGCCAACCCGGCACTGTGGTTCTCCGGCGCCTCGGCGGATGCCCTGTTTGCCGACGTTGACGGCGGAAAGCTCACCGTCAACCGCAGCCAGGAGACCACCGAAGCCTCGGCACTCTTCCTGCACCTGCACAACGCCACCGGTGATCTTTCCGGTACCGCGGGCCTCGGCGAACGCGCCGAGATCCTGCCGGCCGTTGTCCCCGAGGCTGTGGTGAACCCGGTCAGCGCTGCCAGCAAGTGCAACGCTTTCAAGGCCGAGATCACCGTCACGCTCACGAACAACGGTGACCGCCGCGCGGATATCGATCTGAAGTCCCCGCACGGCAACGCCAAGGTCATGAAGCTTGAGCCGGGAGAAACGACGACGGCGGTCATTAAGACCCGCCAGCTGACCGTTCCGGCCGGTGACCTGACCGCCCATTACAAGTTCCTCGGTAAGGGCAAGGCTGAGAAGGTGGACTACACGGCGTCCTATGGCGCAGTGAAGTGCAGCCGCTAGTACTAGCCAAACACTGAAGACAGCGGGGGCCCGGGCTTATGCCCGGGCCCCGGGTGGTGGGGGGGGGGCGGGCCGTTTTTGGCCCCCGGGCCAACCCCCGG
>NZ_JAXIOM010000053.1:0-26492 GCF_049311025.1 Arthrobacter sp. 3Tela_A | reverse complement strand
CCCCCGGTCCCATTTATAAAACCGGCACGCGGGGCCTTTCGCTTTGTCCGGTTCGCGCTGTCGGCGGACGTTGGGCGCCCCTTAGCCGGCGTCGTCGTCCGTTTTCTTCGGCCGGTGACCGGCGACGGCGGCGCGGGTGTCGCCGGGCTCCGCGCCCTTCTTCTTCCCGAAGGGCAGGACCTTCTTCAGCGGCACCAGAATAGCCATAACAACCAGGCCCCAAGCCAGCCCGGCAACCGCCGAGCAGAGAGTGTTCACGAGCCAGCCGAGGAAGCCGCCCACGACTGCGAGCTCGGCTACAGGATGCTCCAGCACGTGCACGAGGTCATACGGTGCATGCCAGCCAAGGTCGGAGGCACCCACCAGCATGATGTGGCCTCCAACCCAGAGCATGGCGATGGTTCCCACGAAGGTGATGGCAGCCAGCACGGCAGGCATGCCCTTGACCAGCAGTCCGCCGACGCGTTTGGACGCCTGGGAGTCCTTGCCTGCCAGGTGCAGCCCAATGTCGTCCATCTTCACGATCAGTCCAACGGCGCCGTAGACGAGCACCGTAATGGCGATCGCCACGACCACGAGGATGACAGCACGGATCCAGATGGAGGCGTCCCCCACCTCGTTCATGGCGATGACCATGATTTCGCAGGAAAGGATGAAGTCCGTGGTGATGGCGCCCTTGATCACCTTGGACTCGGCGTCGGGCCCCCGTTCAACTGCGGGTTCCTTCTTCGCCTCATGGTGGCCAAAGAACTTATGCCAGACCTTCTCGGCGCCCTCGTAGCAGAGGTAAGTGCCGCCGAGCATCAGGATGAACGGGATGACGCCCGGGATAAATGCGCTAATCAGCAGCAGCGCAGGCAGGATAATCAGCAGCTTGTTGCGCAGCGAACCCCAGAAGATCTTCTTGATCATCGGCAGTTCGCGGGACGGGTCTGCCCCGGAAACGTACTGCGGTGTCACTGCGGCATCATCAATAACGACGCCGGCGGCCTTGGCTCCCGCTTTCGCGGCACCTGCCGCGATGTCATCCACCGACGCGGCCGCGATGCGGGCCAGGGCAGCGACGTCGTCCAGCAGGGCGACGAGCCCGCCGCTCACAGTCTGCCTCCGGGCTGGGTGGGGACGGTGCAGTATTTGTGGGTAGCGCCGTTCGGGCGCGGATTTGCCATACCGGAATTATAGGTCCGCGGCGGGCTCCAGCCACGGTCATCTGCTGAGCCGTGGAGTGCGCCATCAGATGGACCCGCCAGGCTCCTCGCAGGGGCGCAATGCTGGCCATCGGAACTTCAGTACAGCCACAACGACCTGCACTAAGACGAAGACGACCGAACCTACATTGGGAAATCGATATACACCTGGTTACCGCACGCCTTCACTGCTGCCATTATCAAGAGTCATCCATTTCGGAAGGATTTCCGTCAACAACGATTGCCGTTGGATATTCGACCCAGCACTGAGATTCACCCTGCAGGTAGAGACGTTTGGCGGTCCTCTGGCATTCCTGCAGATCAACCCAAGGGCCGCTTGGGCCCAAGCCCAAGGCACCCGCCAATTGCTCGGCGGGGACTACTTCGATGACGCCAGGCACTGTCATTACCTCGTAGACGTTGTGACCCTTGGCGAACAGACCCTTCCTCTCTGGGACGCCAATGAGCCGGACATATGAATTTCCTTTAACAAACATGATCCACCTTATGCACTTGTCCGCAGAAACACGGTGAGCCCGCGGCGACGCCGTTTTCGCAGTGTCTGCTGCCCTGTCCGGCGCCCCTCCCCCCTGCTAGTGTCCTGCCCTCAGCCAATTAGTTCTGCAACGGCCACAGGGCGGGAGAATTCGGTGAGCGTAAGGATTCTGCGGGCAGACGGCCCGGTGGAAGAACTCGACGACGAAGAGAACGGCACACGCTACGCCTACCAGGTGGCACCTGGCGGAGTCCTGCTGGTGATGGAATGCCCCGACGACGGCAAGTGGCTGGTGCGCAAGGAAGTCTCCGCCAACCGCTGGAACGAGGTTTCCGGACGGCGTTACATCGGTGATGTGACCGGCGTCGGCGGAATCGAGGGCGGCAAAGCTGACGGGCGCCCCAAATCGACGAAGCTGCCTCCGCCTTGACCCTGAGGCGTCCTTCCCCGTTACGACCCCGGGGAAGGACACGCTGCGGTTCGTCTAACCGCGTGTGGGTTCGCGCTCATCGGCGGACCTCAGCTGTGCGGCGGCGTGCCTTCCTGCCCGCCGCCCGCTGAAGATGCAGTCCGCAAGGGACAGCCCACTCACATAGGAATTGGAGCAGACGCCCACCGCATTGCGCCCGGCAGCGTAGAGCCCTGGAATGAGTGTCCCGTCCTGGCGCTTGACCAGACCCGTTTCCCCGTCCGTCACAAGCCCTCCGAGCGTCAGCCCTGGAATCGGATAGAACGATGAGGAGTCAACGGAAATGTCGAAGGCGTAGAACGGAGCCTTCAGCAGCGGGATTGAGAGCTCCGGGTCCTTATGAGCCGGGTCCCCGCTGCCGTCAGCAATCCCCCGGTTGTACGCGTCCACGGTTTTGCCCAGCCCGGCGGCATCAACCCCCATCTTGGCTGCGAGCGCACCGAGCGTGCGGGCCTTCTTGTGCCCGATGGTCATCAGGAAAACCACCTGCAGTTTTTGGAAGATCTGGGTCTGGGACCAGACCTGGCCCCTGGCTTTCTTCCAGCTCACGGAGTCGTAGACCGCCCAGCCCTTGCCACCAAATTCGCGCATCAGCACGTTGCCGTGCGTAGCCCCGTACAGGTCCTCGTTCTTGATCCGGTCTCCGTTCACACCGACGGTGACCCCTTCAATGAAAGCGCTTGGCGGGGAGAGGAAACGCCATGCTGTCACGTTGCCCATCTTGGCAGTGGCCGCCCCAGCGTCCAGGCCCAGCTGAATACCCTGGCCGTCGTCAGCGGGGGTGCCCAGCGGCGAAATACTGGTGAACTCCGGAGCGTAACGGGCAACCCATTCCTTGTTGTAGATGAACCCGCCCGCAGCGAGGACCACGGCAGATCCGCGGGCTTCGCGTTCCACCGAGCCTTCATTCCACAGCTTCTCGATCTTGGTGATCTGTTTCTTAACAAGGTCAGGGGCCCAGTTGCCGATCTTGCCGGTGCGCTTGGTCAGCTTGGCGTGCTCGGCAGCGTTGGGATGCGCCTGGTCCAGTGCCCGGTAGCGGACGCCCTTTACCGCACCGTCTTCGATGATGAGACTGCTGACCCGGGCAAGCGGCAGGAACGTGACGCCCTTGCGCTTGGCGGAACCGGCGAGGCTCTGCCAGAGCACCTTTCCGGAGGCCAGACCCTTCGCGACTGCCCGGTGGCCGCGGGGAGCAGGTTCAGCGGTGAGGTTGTAGGGGTAGGCCTTCTCATTACCGGAGTAGTAGAGGTAGTGACGGTCAGTCGGGTAGGACGTCTTGTACGGGGCGACGCTGCCGGCGAACTGCGCTCCCTGCTCCTCGAGCCAGGTGATCATGCCGGGGCTCTCCTCGCAGAACCGCTGAAGGGTAGCCTCATCCACGCTGTCGCCGGACTCCTGCTTCAGGTAGTTGTAGAGGTTCTCCACGGTGTCGCTGTACCCGGCCTCGCGCTGCTGGCGGGTGCCGCCGCCGGCGTAGACCACTCCGCCGGAGAGTGCACTCGCTCCGCCTCCGTAGGCACGGTCCAGGACCAGTACTCTCGCCCCGTTGTCTGCGGCTTCGATCGCTGCCGCGGCTCCGGCGTCGCCATAACCGACCACGATGACATCAAACTGCTGAGTTTCCGGCATAACGACCCCTTTGTCGATGTTCCAATTTTGGCAGACTATGCCATAAAGGAGGCCGGCCGACAAGGGTCTACGCTGGGCAGATGAATTCCAGCAGGCGGGCACCGGGCCGCCCTCCGCTCGCCGAGGTGTCCGACCTGCGTGCCCGGGCCCTCGAATCGGTACTCCGGCATGGCTACGACGGCGTGACGCTGGGCCGGATTGCCGAGGAAACCGGGGTGAGCCTGCGCACCCTTCACCGCTATTTTCCAGCCAAGGCGGACATTGTCTGGGGCGTGGTGGACAGCGCCTTTGACGCTCTGCGCCAGGGCTTTGAAAACACAACGGATGACATGCCTCTCATCGAGGCCATCATTGCCGCCGTGGTCTCGGCGTTTGACCTCTCGGACGACGAGCTTGAGGTCAACCGGGCGCGCATCCGCCTGATCGTCTCGACTCCGGAGCTCCAGGCGGTGCAGTCAGAGATGTTCAGGCTCTGGCACGGGCAGCTGGTGGAGGTCATTGCCCGGCGAATGGAGGAAACTCCTGGAGCGCTCCTTCCCCGGGCCGCAGCCTCCGCGGTCCAGGCCGTGATCATGGAAGCTCTGGCCTTCTGGGCTGCCCAGGACTCCTCCGAGCCACCGGCAGCCGTGGTGACCCGGGCGCTTCGGAGCTTGCAGTTCATTTCTTCGCCGGACGTGCCCCGCTGATTCCAGCCCCGCCGGTCTGACACACGGGCCGCCAGCACGGAGCCTGTGCTCACACGAGCCAGAAGTCCCGCAGAGCTGCCGCCGCTTCCGAGCCCTGACGCCGCCCGGCCGCCGACGCCGGAATCCGGGTGGAGCGCAGCAGCGGGTTTGCCCCGAAGTCGCGCAGGGCTGCTTCATCAGCCTCTATGACAAAGGTGCTGCTGTGCTGCTGGAGCTTCGCCAGTGCCTGCGGCAGGCTGGGGCCGAACGGGCTTTGGGGAGCCTCCGGCCCGCAGGCCAGCACCAGCACCTTGCCGTACCCCTCGGCGACGTCGGCGTTGGTGGCCGAGCGCATTCCGCCGTCCATATAGGACCGGCCCAGGATAGTGACCGGCGGCCACACCGTGGGCACCGCGCAGCTGGCTGCCACCGCCCTGGCCAGTTCGACGTCGGACGTGGCATCCAGAACCGTAAACGATCCGTTCTCCGCATCCACCACCGCAATGCCAAACGGTTTGTCCGGCCACTCCGGCTGCGGCAGCAGCGAACGGATACTGGAAACCCACTCCCCTTCGGTCATCACCGCCGGAGTGGTACGCGCCAGCTGGCCTACCCGCGCCCGGGCGGCCTTCTCATCGCCGTCCCCGCGCCCCGCCGTCGCCGTGAGCTCAATGAACGCCTCACTGCTGAATCCGCTGGGATCCTGGTACGGCACGTCGGTTCCCTGCGCGGCCAGCGCCTGCTCCGCGTCGTCGAGCTGTGCCTTCAGGACCTGCTGCAGCAGACCGGAGCGCAGCGCCGCGCCCACCATCGAACCGGCAGAGGTTCCCACCACCAGGTCCGCCGCGTTGAGGTCAACCCCCTCCTCCAGCAGCGCCGCAAGCACACCCATCTCCCATGCGATCCCGGCCACTCCCCCGCCGCCCAGGACAACCGCCCGTGTCTGGCTCATGCTGTGCACTCCGTTCGTCTCCGGACCAATGCCCGGGAGTCTAGACCTGCGGACCGCGTTGGAGCACCCACACAGTGCGTTTCTGCCCTGCCCGCCGCCGGTATTCAATAGAGACATGGCATTACGCGTTCTGATGGTCGGCCGCAAGCACGAGGACTGGGTGGTTGACGGGATCCGCCGCTACGAAAAGCGGCTGAAGAAGCCTTTCGACCTCTCCTGGGTTTCAATTCCGCACTCCGCCCGGGAGAACGACGCCGCCCGCAAGGAGGAGTCGGAGCGGCTGCTGGCCAAGCTCGGCAGCGACTACGTGATCCTGCTTGATGAGCGCGGAAAGGCCATCACCTCGCCGCAGCTGGCGAAGACGCTGCAGAAACCGCTCGATAATTCGCGCAACGTCACGCTGATTATCGGCGGAGCGTACGGGGTGGACCAGAGTGTGCACGACCGCGCGGACTTCGTCTGGTCCCTCTCCCCCTTGGTGTTCCCGCACCAGCTGGTCAGGCTGATCCTTGCGGAGCAGGTCTACCGTGCCCAGGAGATCGCTGCCGGACGCCCCTACCACCACGAGTAGGGCTGGGTCCGTAACAATTCGGTGTGCTTGGGTGACGCGCCGCGGTGCAGTTTGACCATGTCAGGAAGCAGGTTCAGGGTGAAGCCATGAGAACCAAGGTTTCCGCTTCCCCGTCACTGCTCGTTGCCGGGCTGCTCGCAGCCGGGCTTGTGCTGACGGGCTGCAGCGGCGGCGGCAACGAGGCAGAAGAGTCCCCGTCCGCGGCGTCCCCCACTCCGTCAGCCATCACGACGGCGACTGCCTCGCCCAGCGCGGGCACTTCCTCCAGCGCCACGGCCGAACCGGAAACCTCAGCACCCTCCCCTGTCGAAGGCACTGGACCCTGCACCGCGGACAAACTCTCCGCCACGGTCGAAGACACCCCCGGCGGCGGTGCTGCCGGCAGCGTCTACCGGGACCTGGTGCTGACAAATACCTCCCCCGAATCGTGCACCACCTTCGGATACCCCGGTGTCTCCTACCTTGGACAATCCGGAACGCAGGTCGGGGCGCCGGCTACCCGTTCCGTCGGAACAGCTGCCGTCGCCGTGACCCTGGAACCGGGGCAATCCGCCGTCGCTTCACTGCGCGAAACCCGCCCGGAAAACTATGGCGAAGACTGCAGAATGGTGCCGGTTTCCGGACTCCGCATCTTCCCCCCGGACGACACCGCCTACGTCAACTTTGCCCGTGCCGGATACGGCTGCAGCAGCGAAGAAGTCGAGCTTTTGGAGGTCGGTCCGCTGGCCGGGCCGCGCTAGCACAGGGCACTTCCGACAGCCAAAACCGCACGCTGGCAAATTGGCCGTCCCGTTCTCCAGTTGGCATACTGTTGGGCACTTGTGGCCTGCGACACCGTTTTTTCAGCTGTACGCAGGCCGTCCTGACCTTGACCAACGTGATACGGAACTGACCGGAACGGCTACATGACTGACGAAACGTACAAGCTGATTGCCCTGATCATTTACATGGCTGCCATGCTGGGCATCGGGTGGTGGGCGTACCGCCGCACCTCCAACCTGGATGACTACATGCTGGCCGGGCGGGGACTGAAGCCAGGTGTCGCAGCACTCAGCGCCGGTGCCTCGGACATGTCCGGGTGGCTGCTGATGGGCCTGCCCGGTGCCATCTACCTTTCCGGCCTTACCGAGGCCTGGATCGCCGTCGGGCTGACTGTCGGTGCGTGGCTGAACTGGAAGTTCGTCGCCCCTAGGCTGCGTTCCTACACCCTGGTGGCAAATAACTCGATCACGGTGCCGAGTTTCCTGGAAAACCGCCTCAAGGACCGCAGCCGGCTGCTGCGCGTGGTTTCCGGCATCATCATCCTGGTCTTCTTCACCTTCTACGTTTCCTCCGGCATGGTAGCCGGCGGCGTCTTCTTCGAGAGCTCCTTCGGATCCAGCTACACCACCGGCATGCTGATCGTGGGCGGAGTGACCATTGCCTACACCCTCTTTGGCGGGTTCCTGGGCGCCAGCTACACGGACGTAGTGCAGGGCCTGATGATGCTGCTCGCCCTCATCGCTGTTCCGCTGGTGGGCATCTTCCTGGTGGGCGGGCCGTCCGGCATGGCTGAGTCCCTGCGCGAAATCGATCCGGACATGCTCAACCCCATTGCCGGTACGACGGCGCTGGCCGTGATCTCGGCACTCGCCTGGGGCCTGGGCTACTTTGGGCAGCCGCACATCATCGTCCGCTTTATGGCGCTGCGCTCCCCGGCCGACGCCGTTGCCGGCCGCCGCATCGGCGTGGGCTGGATGGTGCTCAGCGTTATAGGTGCCGTGTTCACGGCCCTGGTAGGCGCGGCCTGGTTCCAGCAGAACAACCTCACACTGAATGATCCCGAAGCGGTGTTCCTGAGCATGGCGCAGGCACTGTTCCACCCGCTGGTTGCCGGGTTTGTGCTGGCAGCCGTCCTGGCCGCGATCATGAGCACCATTTCCTCCCAGCTGATCGTCACGTCCTCCGCCCTGGTGGAGGACCTGTACAAGATCGTGGTCAAGAAGAACGCGTCCCAGCGCGTGCTGGTGATGCTCGGCCGCGGTGCGGTGCTGGTGGTCTCCGTGGTATCCATCCTCCTGGCCCTGGACCGCAGTAACTCGATCCTGGACCTGGTGGGCTTTGCCTGGGCCGGCTTCGGCGCCGCCTTCGGCCCCACCATCCTGCTGTGCCTGTTCTGGCGCCGCCTCACCACGGCCGGAGCCCTCACCGGCATGGCCGCCGGCGCCGTCACCGCGTTCGCGTGGGGCAGCTCGGAGCTCTCCTCCACTCTGTACGAAATCATCCCCGGCTTCGCCGTGAACCTGCTCCTCGCCGTCGTCGTCAGCCTGCTCACCCGTGCTCCGGCTGGACTGGACAGCGACTTCGATGAAGCGCGGGACCTGGCCCGGCGCGGTGCCGAGGAGCCGGAAGCGGTTCCCGCGCGCTAACTGATCCACCATCCGGCGGACGATGGCCTGCCTGCAGGCCATCGTCCGCCGCGGTGGGGCGGTTGCGGGACCAATCGGGCCGGCAAAGGCAGGCCGCTGAAGCTTCAGTCGCCCTGATCCTCGTCGTCGTCTTCCTCGTGCTCTGCGGCCGGGATTTCAGTGAGGAACATGGTTCCGCCCCGGTAAGCCACCCGCCATTCGAAGCGCTGCTTCCAGCTTCCGCGGGAGACGAGGCGTTCCCGTCCAGGACCGTAGGGTGAATGCCACTCCATCTCCCAGCCGGCGCGCAACCGGACCAGCGCTGATTCCACCTCCGGAAAAGCTTTGTGCCGTGCCGCCTCCTCGCGCCTGCGGAAAAATGATTCCGGAATCCAGAGCGCGAATCCGAGCAGGAAACAGACCACAAGCAGGTACGAGCCTGCCTCGCCTATCAGCGGTGGAAGCAGCCCGCTCAGGAGCACCAGCAGAATGGCCGGGAGCAGCAGTGCCCAACTGGCGAGCATGAGAATCTGGGCCGCCATCCTCCGGCGCCGTGCCCGTGCCAGCCGCACGACGGCGGGACCGGCCACCTCCACGGAACGAAGTACCGCCTCAGCCATGATCCCCCTGACACTCCACGCTACGGACATTCCCAAGATATAGGAGCGCGGGGGCCGGACTTTACCGGTGGCCTACAGGACCGGCGCGTTGGGCCGGAGACACGTCCAGAGCAGGCCCGGCAGGTTCCGCACGCGGGCATTTAGCCGGGAGCCGAACGGACCGGATGGGTGCCGCGCATTGTCAGTGTGGTGGTGAACAATGGGTGCATGATGTCGGCAGGTTCGGTGCTCCAGAAATTCACCCCCGCCACCCGGGACTGGTTCACGGGGGCCTTCACGGAGCCGACTCCTGCCCAGATCGGTGCCTGGGATGCGGTCTCGGAAGGGTCGAATGCCCTGGTCATCGCCCCTACCGGGTCCGGCAAGACGCTCGCTGCCTTCCTCTGGTCCTTGGACCGTTTTATTGCCGACGCCGCGAACTCTCCTGCGCCGGATCCTGAATCCGCTGCATCCGGCCGCGGGCGTTCACGGGTGCCCAAGCGCAAGACGAAGGTCCTCTACATTTCGCCGCTGAAGGCCTTGGGCGTGGACGTGGAGCGGAACCTCCGTGCTCCGCTGATCGGCATCACGCAGACGGCGAAGCGGCTGGGCCTGCCGGCACCGTCCATCACCGTGGGCGTAAGGTCCGGGGACACCCCGCAGAATGAGCGGCGTGCCCTGCTGACCCGGCCGCCGGACATCCTGATCACTACGCCGGAGTCCCTGTTCCTGATGCTTACTTCCCAGGCCCGGGAAACGCTGTCCGAGGTGGACACCGTCATTGTGGACGAGGTCCACGCCGTGGCCGGCACCAAGCGAGGTGCCCACCTGGCGGTCTCGCTGGCCCGCCTGGATGCCATGCTGGACAAACCGGTGCAGCGCATCGGTCTTTCCGCCACCGTTGAACCGCAGGAGACGGTGGCACGGTTCCTCGGCGGCAACGCCCCCGTGCGGATCGTCTCTCCCAAGTCGCGGAAGAACTGGAACCTGACCGTCACCGTCCCTGTGGAGGACATGACGGACCTCGGGCAGGCCCCGGCAGAGGACACTGTGGAGGGCGGGTTCGCTCCGCAGGCCAGTATCTGGCCACATGTGGAGGAGAAGATCGCGGACCTGATCGAGGCCAACCGCTCCACGATCGTCTTTGCCAATTCCCGGCGTCTTGCCGAACGGCTAACTGCCCGGCTGAATGAGATCCACGCCTACCGGGTCGAAGCGGCCCAGGCAGCCACGGGAACGGACGGCGCGCCGGTCCCCTCAGCGCCGGCGGGACGTGCTCCGGCGCAGCTGATGGCTCAGGCGGGTGTCTCCATCCGCGCACGGCAGGAGGACATCGCCGTCGACGACGACGCCCCCGTCCTGGCGCGCGCCCATCACGGGTCGGTGTCCAAGGACCAGCGGGCCATGATCGAGGATGACCTGAAGTCCGGGCGGCTGCGGTGTGTGGTGGCGACGAGCTCGCTGGAACTGGGCATCGACATGGGTGCCGTGGATCTGGTGGTCCAGGTCGAATCCCCGCCGTCGGTGGCCAGCGGACTGCAGCGCGTTGGGCGGGCCGGACACCAGGTCGGAGAAATCTCCCAGGGCGTGATGTTCCCCAAGCACCGCGGCGACCTGCTGAACTCGGCCGTTACCGTGGAACGGATGCTCGCCGGGCAGATCGAACCCCTTTTTATTCCGGCAAATCCGCTGGACATCCTGGCGCAGCAGACCGTCGCGGCCAGCGCTTTGGGGAGCATCGATGTGGAGGAATGGTTCGACGTCGTGCGCAGTTCCGCGCCCTTCGCCGGACTCCCCCGTTCGGCATTTGAAGCCACCCTCGACCTGCTTTCCGGCCGTTATCCCTCCGATGAGTTTGCCGAACTGCGGCCGCGCATCATCTGGGACCGCAACGAGAACACGATTACGGGACGCCCGGGCGCCCAGCGGCTGGCAGTCACTTCCGGCGGCACTATTCCGGACCGCGGGCTCTTCGGGGTGTACCTGGTGGGCGATTCGGAGGGCAAGAACAGCCGCCGGGTCGGTGAACTCGACGAGGAGATGGTTTACGAATCCCGGGTGGGGGACATCTTCGCCCTCGGCGCCACTAGCTGGCGGATTGAAGACATCACCCACGACCGGGTTCTGGTCTCCCCTGCCTTCGGGCAGCCGGGCAAGCTGCCGTTCTGGCGCGGCGATTCCCAGGGGCGGCCGGTTGAGCTGGGCCGGGCACTGGGCAAGTTCGTCCGTGAGATGGCCGGCACGGGCGAGACGGAAGCGCGTGAGCGGCTCGCCGCCGTCGGGCTCGATGAATGGGCGTCCGGGAACCTGATGGCGTACCTGCGCGAGCAGCAGCAGGCCACCGATGTGGTGCCGAGCGACAGGACCCTGGTCATTGAGCGGTTCCACGATGAGCTGGGCGACTGGCGTGTAGTCCTCCACAGCCCGTTCGGCATGCCGGTCCATGCTCCGTGGGCGCTGGCCGTCGGCGCCCGGCTGCAGCAGCGCTACGGCCTGGACGGTTCCGCGATGGCGTCCGACGACGGCATTGTGCTGCGGGTGCCGCTGATGGAGGACGAACCGCCCGGCGCCGAGCTGTTCCTGTTCGAACCGGATGAACTCGAGGCCATCGTCACCGCTGAGGTGGGCGGCTCGGCCCTGTTCGCGTCGCGTTTCCGGGAGTGTGCTGCCCGGGCGCTGCTGCTTCCGCGGCAGAACCCCGCCAAGCGGACCCCGCTGTGGCAGCAGCGCCAGCGATCCGCCCAGCTCCTGGATGTGGCCCGCAAGTTCCCGACGTTCCCAATCGTGCTTGAAACGGTGCGGGAATGCCTGCAGGACGTCTACGATCTTCCTGCGCTCAAGGACCTTGCCGCCGCCGTCGAGCGCCGCGAAATCCGGCTGGTGGAAACCACCACGCCTCAGCCTTCGCCGTTCGCCCGGTCACTGCTCTTTGGCTACGTGGGTGCGTTCCTCTACGAGGGCGATTCCCCACTGGCAGAGCGCCGCGCGGCTGCCCTGTCCCTGGACCCGACGCTGCTGAATGAGCTGCTGGGACGGGCCGAGCTGCGCGAGCTGCTGGACGCGAGGATCATCGCGCAGACCGAAGCCGAGCTGCAGCGTCTGGCTCCGGACCGGCGTGCGCGCGGACTGGAAGGTATCGCCGACCTGCTGCGTCTGCTCGGGCCGCTGACTGCGGCGGAGGTCGCTGTTCGACTGGAGCCGGTTGCAGGTGAACCGGGTTCCGGCGCTGCAGAGCATGCGACGGAGGCCGACGCGGAACAGCTGCTGCGCGAACTGGTCCGTGCGAACCGCGCCCTCCAATCCGGAATTGCCGGTACCCAGCGTTATGCAGCTATTGAGGACGCTGCCCGGCTGCGCGACGCTCTGGGCGTTCCGCTGCCCATGGGCGTTCCGCTGGCCTTCATCGAGCCGGTGCCGGATCCGCTCGGCGACCTGGTGGGACGCTATGCACGCACCCACGGTCCCTTCACGGCAGCGGAGGCGGCTGCCAGGCTGGGACTCGGCGTCGCCGTCGTTACCACAACCCTGCAGCGGCTGGCCGGTGAGGGCCGCGTTGCGGAGGGCGAGTTCCGCCCTACGGAGGCGCAGGTGCTGGATGCTGCGTCGGGCGTGGACCAGTTCCCTCCGGCGGTCATCACGATGCCCGGCGTTCCGGCGGGTTCGGAGTGGTGCGACGCGGAGGTGCTGCGCCGGCTGCGGCGCCGTTCGCTGGCTGCGCTGCGCTCCGACGTCGAACCCGTGGATCCGCCCACCTACGGGCGTTTCCTGCCGGTCTGGCAGAACGTGGGGTCCTCGCTGCGGGGGCTCGACGGCGTCGCTACAGTGATCGACCAGCTCTCCGGTGTGCCGATCCCGGCGTCCGCGTGGGAGCCGCTGATCCTGGGATCGCGGGTGCGCGACTACGCGCCGTCCATGCTCGACGAGCTCTCCGCGACGGGTGAGGTGATCTGGTCCGGCACCGGATCGCTGCCCGGGAATGACGGCTGGATCTCGCTGCACCTTGCTGAGAATGCCGCTCTGACCCTCAACCCGGATCCTGACTTTGTGCCGTCGGAGCTGCAGTCCCGGCTGCTGGATTTGCTCTCCGGTTCCGGCGCGTACTTCTTCCGGCAGCTCTCCGAAGCGGTGAACAGTGTGCCGCTGCAGGACGGCAGCGCGCTGCTTCCCGACGCGGAGATCATCACCGCTCTCTGGGAACTGGTCTGGGCCGGCAGGATCACCAATGACACGTTTACACCTGTCCGGTCTCTGCTTTCCGGCGGAAAAACCGCGCACAAGCAGCGGGCTTCGACTCCGCGGGCGCGCACTGCCCGGCTGGGGCGGATGGGCCGCGGTTCGCTGAGCAGTTCGTCGCTGCGGCTGGCCGGCGCGGCGGGGAATGTTCCGGCACGCGGTCCGCAGCCGCTGGTCGCCGGGCGCTGGAGCCTGCTGCCGGCGGTTGAAACGGACACCACTGTCCACGCACATGCCACCGCTGAGCTGCTGATGGACCGGTACGGGGTGGTGACCCGGGGATCCGTTGCCAGCGAAGGCGTGCCCGGAGGGTTCGGACTGCTGTACAAAGTGCTGGCCCGGCTCGAGGAGATGGGACGCTGCCGGCGCGGTTACTTCATTGAGCAGCTGGGTGCGGCCCAGTTTGCGGTTCCCGCCACGGTGGACCGGCTGCGGTCCTTCTCACGGGAGAACCAGCTTGCGGTTCCCCAACCCGAGGCTGTGGCACTGGCAGCAACGGACCCGGCTAACCCGTATGGTGCTGCCCTGCCTTGGCCAGCGTCCGACGGCGGCCACCGTCCCGGGCGCAAGGCGGGAGCTTTGGTGGTGATGGTCGACGGTGAACTGGTGCTCTATGTGGAGCGCGGCGGCAAGACGCTGCTGACGTATACGGACGATGCAGAGATCCTGCTCCTGGCCGGTGCAGCGCTGGTGGGGATTATCCGCCGGGGTGCGGCCGAGAAGATGGCCGTGGAGAAAGCCAACGGTGTTGATGTCCTGGACACCCCGGTGGCTACGGCATTACTGGCCGCAGGGTTCTATTCAACACCGAAGGGACTTCGCTACCGTGTCTGAGGCTTACGCTGTGCCGCAAACCCCGGAGGTGCGCAGTGCCTGAGGGAGATACCGTCTGGCGTGCTGCCCGGGGACTGAACACTGCGCTGGCCGGCGCCGAACTGACCCGGACCGATTTCCGGGTACCCCGCTTTGCCACCACCGACCTCAGCGGACGAACGGTTGAAGAGGTAGTTTCCCGCGGAAAGCACCTGCTGATCCGCGTTGCCCCCGGCCCCGGAGACACCGAAGGCTGGAGCATCCACTCACACCTAAAGATGGAAGGGCTCTGGCACGTCTACGGGCGCGGCGAGCGCTGGCGCCGCCCGGCCTTCAAAGCACGCGCTGTGCTTGAAACTGCGGAGAAACAGGCTGTGGGGTTCGAGCTCGGAATCCTGCGTGTTTTCCCCCGCAGCGGCGAGCAGGAAGCCGTCGGCTACCTCGGCCCCGATCTGCTGGGTCCGGACTGGGATGCTGCGGAGGCTCTTCGCCGGCTGGGATCGGTGCCGGAGCGTCCGGTTGGGCTGGCGCTGCTCGACCAGCGGAATCTGGCAGGCATCGGCAACGTCTACCGCTGCGAACTGTGTTTCCTCGTCGGCGTCCATCCGCTAACTCCCGTACGGGATGTTCCGGATCTGGAGCGACTCGTGGATCTCTCGAAGCGGCTGCTGGAAGCCAACAAGACCCGTTCACGGCGAATCACCACAGGTTTGGCGGGACGGGATCCACTCTGGGTCTACAACAGGGAGAAGCGCGGCTGCCTGCGCTGCGGAACCAAAGTGGTTCACGAACTTGTCGGGAATACAGAACTGGAACTGCGGGACCTGTATTACTGTCCGCATTGCCAGCCCGTGGGCTGACCGGGCGCTTGCCCCTTGGACTGAACGGGCGCTTGCCCGTTCCTGCTTTCTTCCCCAACTCTGTCCGCATTGCCAGCCCTCTTGGGCTGACCGGGCGCTTGCCCGTTCCTGCTCCCCTCCCCAATTCTGTCCGCATTGCCAGCCTTTCGTGAGCTGACCCGGCGCTTGCCCGTTCCTGCTCCCCTCCCCAATTCTGTCCGCATTGCCAGCCTTTCGTGAGCTGACCCGACGTTCCCACTGTTCCTCCCCAGGATTCGATGCGCACACCAGCCCCGGATGTTTCTCCACAATTAGAATGCTTTCGCTTGGGCCGCGTTCTTTCGCCCGGAAGGCTGGTCCTATGAGGCCGGACAGCAGCAACAAGAAACGGGAGGACGAACCCGAGATCCCGCCTGCCCATCGCACTTTTGCTTTTCTGGATACGTTCACCGTCGCCGAGACAGCAACCGATGCATCGTGCCTAGCCGAGGATCACCCCAATGCCCAGACGGCGACAGATACAACCCCGGGGCCTGGCTTCAGAGGACGTCTAGAGCTTGCTCAAGCACATTCGATCTCCGCGGCAGATACAGTGCCGGTCCTGAAGCAACTGGCTGCCCTTGTCTCCTGGGCTCAGGCTCAGCAGGCACTGATCATCCACCGAATCGAGAACGACCTGCGCCGCGACATAGAGGAGAACCTCGGTCCCGTAGAAGGTTCCCTGGCGCTTTCCGCCGCTGCCGCCGAAGTCGGCTCAGCCCTGAACCTGCCCCACATGAGTGCGCTGGCACTTGTCAGTGAGTCTGGCACGCTCTGCACTGTGAACCGTTCCACCCACGCCCAGCTCTCTCGCGGGTCCATTAGTTACCGACACGCACAACGGATCATGGACGAACTCCAGACGGTGCCGTCGCATGCGGCACCCAAGTTTGAGGACGAGCTCATCCAGCTGGCCGAAGGACGGACCTGCGCCCAGTTCGCAGTGAAAGCACGCCGGATGCGTGAATCCCGCTGGCCTGAGACCATAACCGTCCGGCACCGGCAGGCGCTCGAGCTGAGACGCGTAAGCCTCGACCCGAAGCCGGACGGCATGATGGAACTCTGTGCCCTGGTCGCCGCAGAAAAGGGCCAGGCGATCTTCAATTCCCTGACTGCGTCCGCGCGGGCTGCCCGTTCTGCCGGAGACCAGCGGACGCTGGACCAGCTCCGAACCGATTCGCTCACCTCTCTGCTTCTGAAGGTTCCGTCGTCGGCCGGCTCATCTCCTGCAGGCAGTTCCTTGCCCAGTTCCGGTGAACTGGCTGCTGCTGCTGCCGCTCCGGTCCCGCTTCCAGCCGAAGACCCCGCCGGAATCCGGACGGAGATTATGGTCCTCATTGATGCAGAGACCCTGATTGGCACGGACGATAAACCGGCCGAACTGAATGGTTACGGACCGATTGCCGCGGACGCTGCCCGCAGGCTGGCAGGCCAGGCGCTGCACTGGACTGGGATCTTGAGAGACAACTCGTCCGGCGAGATTCTGGCCGTTGGCCGGCGAAGGAAGGTCCCGGCCGGTTTGAGACGGTGGTTGCAGGCCCGGGACGGAACATGCCGGTTTCCAGGGTGCCGGGTCAGCACTTTTCGAACAGAAATTGACCACACCGTTCCCTGGGGCCAAGGCGGGCAAACGGACCACGGCAACCTGAGCAACCTCTGTCCGAAACACCACCGGCTCAAGACTCTCGGTCTGTGGGAAGCCCGCCAGCCCCAACCGGGGAAACTCGAGTGGGTCTCGCCGCTGCGACGCCGGTACAGCACCGCAGCCCAACTGGACTTCGGCACGACGCAGGTGACTCCCGCCTCTGCGGCAAAGTCCGACGGCGCCCATCGCAGGACAAGGCCCCGACCTTCTACCGCAGGGGAGGACCCGCCGCCGTTTTAGATCACCGCGAGCTTTAGAGCACCGTCAGCTTTAGAGCGTGAGCTTTAGACCACCGTGAGCGGCGTGCACACCCCTGTGCCCTGTGGGCCCACTACACCGCCCGCGACCAACACGGCTGCCTAACGGGAGCGGCCGCAGTTCGGCCGCCGTACGTATTACAGAACCAGTGGTGGTTCAACCCAACCATCACGGGCCCAGCGAGATTGTCGTCCTGGCCTCGTGCGGCCCCCCACAGCGTGCCGAGCCACCGACACGTTTCCAGCTGAGATCAACCGTGTGCTCTGTGAGAACTTCACCGCTCTCCGAAGATGCCCGGAGCTGGACGGTGCCGGGAGTCTGCATCGACGTCGTAACCGTCCAGCCCGTCCCGGATCTCGCTGCCGCTACGGTATCGGGCCGCGGGCCTACTTCGTCAGGATCGATGACACCACTGGAAAAGCAAGAACCGTCAAAACAGACTTCCAAGCGGTCCACCTCCTCGGCACCGCTGCCCGTGATTTCGACTTCAAGTTCGTCTAACCATCCGACGGCGGTGCAGGCATTAGCGCACCCGGCAACTGGAAACAGCAGCGGCACCAACGCCGCAGCCAGGAGCCACCTGCACGAAACGAGTGGCACCCTCCCGCGGTTGGCAGCACCATGACGCTCAGCCGCGCCCCGAAAACTGGGCCTGCGCCCATCCCCCTCAGTCATGGGCCTAAGGTAATCCACCGGGCGAGTCCGCAGCGGGAAAACTGGAATCCGCACCGCCGGTACCCTTGAAGGGTGATGCAATCCCCTCTTCCGGTCCGCAACGGCGTGAACGCGACACGTCTGCGGCTTCCCCCCGAGGGCCCCTGGAATACCGCTTTCGAGTACGTCCTTGAACGGTTCGGCCATGTGAACCCAAAAGGCATTGCAGACAGGTTTGACCGCGGCGAAGTCGTGGGGATCGGCGGTGTGCCGCTGGACCGGACAACTCCGCTGACTGAGCACACCTTCATCTGGTACTACCGCGAACTTCCGCCGGAAGAGCGTTTGCCCGTTGAAATCAACATCCTCCACCAGGACGAAAACCTGCTCGTCGTGGACAAGCCGCACTTTCTTCCAACCACACCGGGAGGAATGTACGTTGCCGAATCAGCCCTGGTGCGGTTGCGGGTCGCACTCGATATTCCGGACCTCATTCCTATGCACCGCCTGGATCGAATGACCGCGGGGGTGCTCCTCTTCTCAACGAACCCGGAAACCCGCGGAAAGTACCAGGTTCTCTTTGAAAAGCGCCGCATCGAAAAGGAATACGAGGCTGTAGCCCCGGTCCGCCCGGAGCTTGCCCTTCCTGCAGTCATCCGCAGCCGCATGATCAAATCCAGGACGTACCTGCTCGCCCAGGAAGTCCCCGGCGAACCGAATGCGGAAACACGGGTGGAGCTTCTTGAAGCAGCCGGTGGACTTGGACGCTACCGTCTGCTCCCGCACACCGGGAAGACCCACCAGCTCCGTGTGCACATGGCGTCGCTGGGCATCGGAATCCTGAACGACCCGTTCTATCCGGTCCTGCAGGAGCAGGGACCCGACGACTACAGCAAGCCGCTGCAGCTGCTCGCCCGTTCGGTCGAGTTCAACGATCCGCTGACGAAGCAGCCTGTCCAGTACCGCAGCGAACTGTCCCTGGATGCCTTTCCAGCCCCGGCAACCACCCGCTGACCTGCAAATTCCCTCTTCCACAGCTGGACTCGTGCCGCTACGCTTTGGTGGATCCATCCCGGGTTAGGTACCCGAAGGACTCACTGAGGCAAAGGAAACCGGCATGCTTCCCCATCCCGCACGCCCCGCTGAGGCAGCCGAGGACGCGCAACCGCCCGCGGCAAAGCGCAGCAAAAGCCCGCGCGGCACAGCCACTACCGATGCCCTTGTCTTTGTGCCCCCGCTGGCCCCTTCACCCCCGCCGGCAGCTCCTCCCACCGTGCATACCCGTACGGCACCGCGCAGAAGTAAAACCTCGCCGAGCATTTCACCCGCCGCTGCTGAGCAGGAGACGGCAGAGCTCCAACACGGATCCTTCGGCAGCATTCTGTCCGGTGCAACCACGAGGGACTCCTCCGGACGGGCCTACCATCTCAGGAGCAGCTTCAATCCGATGCGGATTGCCCAACGGCTGGTTTCCGCCCGAGCTACACGGGGTGCTGAGCCTCGGGATGCTGCCCCTCGGGACGATGCGTATTTGGAGGATGCGTATTTGAAGGATGGACGCGCAGAAACCGAAGACCGAATGAATGTTCATCCGCAGGAAGCCGATTTCCCGCACGAACACGGCCCCTCACGCGAGGACACCGTCCGCCGCGCCGCAGTCACCACTTGTACGGCCACTGCCCTTGTCGCGGCCTACGCCCTGACACGCACCACTTCCGGATGGCCGCAAATCAACAATGATCCCGGAAGCGTTCTTGACCCTTCAGCTTCCCTGCTCGGTGCATACGCCTGGATCTGGCTGGTGTGGCTTCCCGTCCTGGCAGGCGCCGCCGGCTATGCCGCCTGGCAGTGGCTACCCGCCCAGCGGACCAACCCGAGGCAGGCCTGGACCGGACCGATCAGTGCCGGATCCGCAGCAATCGGCACTCTGTGGTTGTGGGCTGTTGAAGCAGGGAACCCCGCTGCGGCCACCGGGTTCGCTGCTCTCGGGATAGGAATCGGTCTGACCGCCATTCATCTGTCGAATACCTGGGCCGCTGAGTCCCGCGGTGAAACGGCAGCGGCAGACGTTCCTGCAGCCTTCCTGCTGGGTGTGTCCACCCTTGCGCTGCTGTCAGGGCTGGGCAGCTGGCTTACCGCGCTGGACGCAGATGTAGCCGGATGGGGCGGAGAGGCATGGTCGCTGATAGCCCTCGTTGCGACGGTCATCGGGATCACCACGGTCTCCATGACGGACCGGGGCCATCTCGCGGCAGCGCTCACCGTCGTCGCAGGCCTGACCGCAGTGGGCTTCGCCCGAATCCTCACCGTAGAGACCTCAGTGCCAGCCGCAGCCGGAGCCTTCATTGGGGGCTTTCTCATCCTGGTGTCAGCCGGCTCCCGGCGCCACCAGGTTGATCACGCGGAGCGGCGCCGGCAGCGGGAATGGCTCAAAGCGGAAGCCAGCGCCCCCGCTGCCGGCGAAGCACTCGAAGTTGTTCGCACCTAGCTACCTGCTCCACCGCGTGCCGCATGTTCATGGCGGCACGCCGTGCCTGGGAGTTTTCCACCCCATACTCGTTGGCCGGAACCATGAACCGCAGCGTAATGCGCGGGACGCCTGAGACGATGTCCAGCTGGTTCGCCTCCACATGATGGCTGGCTTCCAGGGCCTCAACCGCGGCATCCATCACCGCCTCGGGCTGGTTTCCGGGCCGCAGGCCAAGGATGCTGAGCTGGACGCGAAAAGAAGGCATCCTTCCACCGTAGTCCCGGCGGAAGAATGCCTTCAGTCGATTTGGGGCCTAGAGCGGCTCATCATCCGGGTTAAAGGATGAGAGCGGGTCACCGCCGGCATGGGCAGGGTCATCACTGCCGTCCTCAAGCGGGTCCACCGACGAGTCGCCAAAATCAACATCGCGTGCTGCTTCGCCGATGGTGGGTTCCTCCGGTGGGATCTGCGACGCGCCTTCCTCATAACGCTCTTCGGCTGTTTCGTCGCGGAGCGTCTGGTCGGACTCGGCACCGGGTTCGCCTGCGAGCGGTTCTTCGTTAATCAGCGGATCTTCCTGCCAGTTGTCCGGATTGTCTTCCGCGGCACCCGGGTAGGAGAGGTCTTCCGCGTCCGTGAGTTCGTCTTCGTCCAGAAGTTCCTCACCGGATACGACGCTCAGCTCATCCGGCGTCACAACCTCCGCGAGGTCATCGGCCAGCGCCGGGTTGTCGCTGTGGTCCGGGTTCTGTTCAGTCATCTGCAGCTCGCCTTCCGATCGCAACGTGTCCTTTGAATAGATACTAAGCCTACTGATATCCGATTGCACAAGCGGACCCCGCCCATACGCGCGCGCACATCGCGCGTCATTTTGCACCGGGAAACAGACTTTATCCCCATCGCGGCGAATTAAGACATAAAAGTTTGACGTAATGACCCAAGTAAGGACAGGCTAACCTGCGTTATCGTCTTGAGACCTTCCAGGGAGATCGCAGTGAGTACTTTGCAGAAGACGGAGCTTGGCTCCGCAGATAACCAGCAGGCAGGCGCGCACCCAGCAGTCCCACTGCTGACGGGGGCCTCCACCGGACAGTACCTGTCCGAGAACCTGCTGGGCATGTCGGCCGTGACCCGTTCCATCGGCTCAGCCAGCCGGCCGTTCACGGGGCGGCATCCCCGGGACCTCGCCCCCGCGATCGACGCCGTGGACCTGGACCAGCCGCTGGGCACCACCAGCGCAGCTCTGGAGGAACTCCACCCGCTCTACCTGCGGGACGCCGTCTACTTCCACAATCCCGCCTACGCCGCGCACCTAAACTGCCCGGTGGCCATTCCCGCCCTGGTCGGCGAGACCATTCTCAGCGCCGTGAACTCCTCCATGGACACCTGGGACCAAAGCGCCGGAGCCACGCTGATCGAGCGGCGCCTGCTCCGCTGGACCGCAGACCGCCTGGGACTTGGCTCCGCGGCAAGCGGCGTCTTCACCAGCGGAGGCACCACCTCGAACCTTCAGGCACTGCTCATCGCCCGCAACCGTGCGGTGGCTGCACTCCGGCGGGACGCCGCGGCGCAGGAACGCAGCGAACGGCTTCCGGAGCTTTTGGGACGGCTGCGCATCTTCGCCTCCGAAGCCAGCCACTTCAGCATCCGCAAGTCCGCGGCACTGCTGGGGCTGGGAGAAGACGCAGTCCACCTGATTGAGTGCGACGCCGACCGCAGGCTTCGGCCCCAGGCACTGCGGAACGCTCTGGCTGAGTCCCGCAGCCGCGGCGAAGTTCCAATGGCCATTGTGGCCACGGCAGGGACAACGGACTTTGGAAGTATCGACCCGCTGCTGGAATGCGCGGCGCTGAGCTCCGAGTTCGGCGCGTGGCTGCATGTCGACGCCGCGTACGGCGGCGGCCTGCTCACTTCCGTCAAGTACCGGCGCCGGCTCTCCGGAATAGGCGCCGCAGATTCCGTCACCGTCGACTACCACAAGACGTTCTTCCAGCCGGTCTCCTCCAGTGCCGTCCTGGTGCGCGACGCCGCAGAACTGCGCCATATCCTGCACTACTCGGACTACCTCAATCCCGAGGATTCGGCGGACCCCGAAATCCCGAACCAGGTGGACCACAGCATCCAGACCACCCGACGGTTTGACGCCCTCAAACTCTGGCTCACGCTGCGTGTCACCGGGGCCGACGGCATAGGGGCCCTGCTCGAAGCCGCCATTGACCTCGCCCAGGAGACCGGCCGCCTGATCGAAGCCGATCGGGACTTCGAACTTGCCGCCCGAGTCCAGCTAAGCACCGTCGTATTCCGGTTCCGGCCCAGCGGACTAGACGGTGAAACCTGCGATGCGCTGAACCGCTGGATCCGTTCAGCCCTCTCCGCCTCGGGTGAAGCCGTCGTCGCCGCCACCACCGTGGACGGACGGAACTTCCTGAAGCTCACGCTGCTGAACCCCACGGCAACGCAGGCAGACATCGAACGGATTCTGGGCCTGATCCGCTCCCACGCCGCCGACTGGCTCTCCGCTGCAGCGGCAGGCAGCCCGGCCGCCGCTGCAACCGGCGCAGCGACCGGGTCCCCGGCAGGAGCAGCAGCATGAAACGCCGTATCCAGCAGCACCCGGAGTCCGGCACCAGCAAGGGCACCGGCAAGGGCGCCGGCAAGGACACCGCCGAGAGCACACACCCGGGCCTCACCGAACCCGCCCGCCGGCCCGAACCCGGGCCGACCGTCCATGATGTGATCGGCATCGGCGTCGGGCCCTTCAACCTTGGCCTGGCAGCACTCTCTGAACCGGTCACCGAGCTGGACGCCGTGTTCTTCGATGCCCGGCCCGGCTTCGACTGGCACCCGGGAATGATGCTCGAGACCGCACACCTGCAGGTGCCGTTCATGGCGGATCTGGTGTCGCTGGCGGACCCCACCTCCCGGTACTCGTTCCTGAACTTCCTCAAGGCCACGGGCAGGCTGTACCGCTTTTACATCCGCGAGGACTTCTATCCGCTGCGCGCCGAATTCAATGCCTACTGCCAGTGGGTCGCGGAACAGCTGCCCAGCGTCCGGTTCGGCCACGAGGTCACGGACATCCGCTATGAACAGACAGCGCACGACGGCGGCAGGTACCTGGTGCGCACACGGCACGACGGCGGCACCCAGGTTCATGCCGCCCGCCGGCTGGTGCTGGGCACGGGCACCCAGCCCGAAATCCCGCCGTCTTGCACAGGAATACTGGCCGGCGGAGGGACAGCCATCCACAACAGCGACTACCTGGATGCCAAAGCCGCCCTCCAGATGCAGCGGAGCATAACCGTAGTCGGGAGCGGGCAAAGTGCTGCCGAAGTCTTCCTCGACCTGCTTCAGGACTGCGGGCCGGGCAGCTACGAGCTCAACTGGGTGACACGTTCGGGCCGCTTCTTTCCGCTGGAATACACCAAGCTCACCCTTGAAATGACTTCCCCGGACTACGTGGATTACTTCCATGCGCTTCCCTCCGGCGCCCGTGACCGGCTCATCGGATCGCAGAAGAACCTGTACAAGGGCATCGACGCGGCGCTGATCAACGAGATCTACGACGCCCTGTACGCGCGCAGCCTTTCCGGGCCGCTGCCCGTCCGGCTGCTCACCGGAACGGAAGTCACCGGCAGCAGCTACGACCCTGACGCCGGGCAGCACCGGCTGGAACTGCACCACCCGGAGCAGGGAACCAGCGGTGAACTCACGACCGGCGCCGTGGTGCTGGCGACCGGGTATTCCTACCGTGAACCTGCCTTCCTGCAGGGCATCAGCGACCGCATCCGGCGGGACAGCTGCGGCCGGTTCGATGTGGACCGCAACTACGGGATCGGTGTGAAACCAGGGGAGATCTTTGTGCAGAATGCCGAGCTGCACACCCACGGGTTCACCTCCCCCGACCTGGGGATGGCTGCTTACCGGAACTCGACCATCCTGCGGGAAATCCTCGGCTGGGAGTACTACCCGGTGGAAACCAGCACCACGTTCCAGCAGTTCGGGCTCGCAGACCTGAGCCGGCCGGCGAACGCGCCGGCAAACTATCGGGCGGCTTCAGCGGTAAAGACGGAAGGAGCAGTGGCATGAGGTTCGATTTCCGGCCGGTTGACCCGGCAGCCGACGCACCCCTCCTGCACAGCTGGATGCTCCGGGACTACGCACGGTTCTGGGGCATGAGCACCGCAACCGTGTACGAGGTACACAGTGAATACGCGGGAATCGACGCAAACCCGCATCACGAGGCATGGCTGGGACTGCATGGGAACGCTCCGGCGTTCCTGATGGAAAGCTACGCTCCGGAGCACTCTCCGCTGGCAGGCCTGTATCCGGTCCAACCGGGAGACCGCGGCATGCACCTGCTTATGGGCCCGCCGGACAACCCCCGGCACGGTTTTACCCTCGCTGCCTTCCAGGCGGTCATGGTTTTCCTTTTCTCTGCCCCGCAGACCCAGCGGGTGGTTGTGGAACCTGATGTCCGCAACACCAAGATCCATACCCTCAACGAGCGCATGGGATTCCAGCCCCACAGCCGCATCGAACTGCCGGACAAAACCGCCCTGCTGTCTTTCTGCACCCGGGAGCAATTCCTTGGCACAGCCGGCAGCAGCCGCACGACTTTCGAAGGAGCAATCCGATGAGCACCGCCGTCGAACCCACAACATCGAACCGGGAAGCCTGGCACCTCACTCCGGAACGCTGGTCGGCTGCCAACCGCCACGTCATCCGCAAGGCACTGGCAGAGTTCTCGCACGAGCTGATTCTCCGGCCCGAGCGAACCGGCCCGGGCAGCTACCGCCTAACCTCCGACGACGGCACTGCCACCTACTCCTTCCAGGCGGAAATTCTTGAGCTGGAGCACTGGAGCATTCCGGCGGCGAGCATTGCCCGATCCGTCGACGGACGCACCACTGAACTGGACGCCCTGGTATTTGTTACCGAATTCGCACAGACACTGGGCATCAGTGAGGCCATGCTTCCGGTCTATCTGGAGGAAATCTCCAGCACCCTGGCCTCCCACGCGTACAAGCACAGCGGCTCCTTTCACAGCTCGGCCGCGCTGGTGTCAGGCGTGACGGGCGGCATCGATCCGGCCGCGGATTTCCAGGCAGTGGAAGCCTCCATGACCGAAGGACACCCGTGTTTCGTGGCCAACAACGGCCGGCTGGGCTTTGGGCTGCACAGCTACCTCTCCTACGCGCCGGAGGCCGGCGCCGGCATCCGGCTGCACTGGATCGCGGCCCGGAAGGACCGGGCCCGCTTCACTTCCGTGTCCGGTCTGGATTACCAGGCACTGCTGGCTGCCGAGCTCGATGCCGGCGTGCAGGCAGGATTTGAATCCGCTCTCCGGGCGCGGAAGCTGGATCCCGGGGACTATCTGCTGATGCCGGTGCACCCGTGGCAGTGGGAGAACAAGCTCAGCGTTACGTTTGCGGCAGATGTTGCCCAGCAGCACATAGTCCATCTGGGCCCCTCGGAGGATGTGTACCAGGCACAGCAGTCCATCCGGACGTTTTTTAACCGGAGCGAGCCGACCCGCTGCTACGTCAAAACGGCACTCTCCGTGGTGAATATGGGGTTTATGCGCGGTCTTTCTGCCGAGTACATGGTGTCCACCCCAGCCATTAACGAATGGCTGGACCAGCTGATCCGTGCTGATTCCGTCCTGGCCGGCACCGGTTTCGAAATCCTGCGGGAAACGGCCGCCATGGGTTACACCAACCGGTATTACGACGCCGCTGCCCCCAAGGGATCCCCCTACCGGAAAATGCTGGCAGCGCTGTGGCGGGAAAGTCCGCTGACCCGGCTGGGGCCTGGTGAGCAGCTGGCTACCATGGCGTCCCTGCTGCATACCGACCAGGCCGGGACTCCTTTCGTTTCCGCACTCATCCAGCAGTCCGGACTTCCGGCGCGCGCCTGGCTGCAGGAGTATCTTCACGCGTACCTGGTGCCGGTGCTGCACTGCTTCTATTCCTACCGGCTGGCCTTTATGCCGCACGGGGAGAACCTCATCCTGGTCCTGAAGAACGGTGTTCCGGACCGGGCATTAATGAAGGACATTGGTGAGGAAATCATCGTGATGGCGGGCAAGGTCGACCTGCCGGAGGAGGTGGCCCGCATCCGCGTGGATGTACCGGCCGAGGAGCAGGTGCTTTCGCTCTTCACAGACGTCATCGACTGCTTCTTCCGGTTCCTGGCCGCTGTCCTCCACGAGGACGGGCAGCTGCCGCAGTCGGAGTTCTGGGACACGGTGGCCGGCGTGGTTCGGGGATACCAGGCAGACCATCCCGAACTCGCCGAAGAATTCGCCGCCCATAATCTCTTTGCCCCGGATTTTGCGCGTTCATGCCTCAACCGCCTCCAGCTGCGCAACAACCAGCAGATGCTGGACATCTCCGATCCATCGGGCGGACTGCAATTCTGCGGCACACTGGTCAATCCGCTGGCCCGCACTGCGGAGAACAGGTCTGCGGAGAACAGGTCTGCGGAGAACAGGTCTGCGGAGAGCGATGCTGCAGAGGACCGCCGCCCGTAGAAGGCCAGCCCGTCGCAGGGGGCTGCTGGGCAGGGGGGGCTGCTGGGC
>NZ_JAXIOM010000052.1:0-27713 GCF_049311025.1 Arthrobacter sp. 3Tela_A | reverse complement strand
TATGTTCCGTTCTTTATCGTGTTGGGCAGCCTCTCAATGCAGCGTCTGGCTGCGGGAGCATGGGGACCCGCTGACCGGCGGCGCCGGTCCCCGCCCCCCCCCCCCCCGGCCCCCCCCCCCCCCCCCCCCCCACAGCTGCCTCTGGCCAACTTTGTCCACTTCTGATCTCCGCGCGGCCTCCGGCCGTGCTCGATCCTCGTGTCCTCGTGCCCATGACCGCAGAGTTCGTGAACGGGTGGCGCGACAAATAGCGATGCGGTCAGTGACCGCACCGCTTTAGAAGTATGTTTTCAGCTAGTGGAGCCAGTGGACCCCTGTCATGGACGCCATCGAGGGCGGAGGACTGCGCCGTGCCCCGACCGCCATGTCTGTCGGCGATTCGTCCGCTGGAATCGAGGTCTGACCGCCATGCGGGGTAGGGGCCACGCTACTCCGGGGGCCATCGTCATTCATGGCCTTCGGGAATGCACTAAGGGTAATGGGGGAATCCACACCACATTCAGACGCGATAGGCGCCATCTGTGTTTTTCGCAGCCTCAGTTGCTCTGATTGCCCATCGGGGCGCTGTGACGACGGTTCAGCCCAGAACCTGATTGCGGCCTGCTGCTGTTCCCAACGAACACCATCGTCTTCACCGGACGTTGCTGCCCATGCAGCCCGCTCGGCTTTTAGTCGAGTGCGGTTTAGGTTTGCCAAAGACCAGCCGGCGTGAGACTTCGATTCTCGAGAGATCGTCGCCAGCGCAGTTGTCGCGCCGAATCGTTGATGTGCCTTGGACTTGCAGGTGACGGATCCGAGGACTGAACATCTCCTACACCGCATGTCTCGTGCGGCAGAGTCGAGCTTTGCAACATGCCGCCGATATTGCCGCGAGCTAGAAAGCGGCAGGGTTTCTCCCCAGGACTTCTGTGTGTAACCCAGTGTCTTGGCTAGATAGCCAATAGACCGGGCGATGTCAGTGGCGCCGGTCCCGAGGCAAGCAATTTCCTTGACATCCACCTGCTTCCCCCACCGAAACGTGACCTCTGCACGGTTAACAACGGTCTCACGTGCGACCCGCGCCAGCTCTTCCTCAGTAGGAGCAAGCGAACGTGGAACACGAACGAGGACATGCATATGTAGCAGCCCGCGCTGTTGCCACTCCCGTACCGCAGCATAGGCAAATCCGGGTATGAGTCGACGCAGCCGGAGGCGGGTGTAATCCCACAACTCGGGCATGTAGTTGTTCCACTTCACGGCGTCCAGGTAACGGTACGTGTCAAAGTCGACCGGGACCCCGGCTAGGTTCACGTCTTCATGAGTATGAATACTCCCGCAGGAGCATTGACCCATGACAGAGTCAGCACGCTTGGGAACGCGGTGCACTTTGCCAAAGGAAGGCGCGGTCAAGGTCAGCAGGTAGAAAGAGCTGTCCAAGAGGTCATTCAAAGCAACATCTCCCGAGGGAAGACACCCGGAACGAAGGATGCGGCCCCAATCGCCACGGTACTGCCTGGAACAAGAAGGGCAGTCAGATGGAACGCGTGAACCACAACGAACGAGTAAAGGAATCCCCTCCTGGCTAAAGACTGGGTGGGGTTTGACGCAGTGCTTCTCAACGAGGGCCTGTCCTAGAACATGATCCGAGGCCACACTCATGATGTGCGCCCCCGGTGCGCCCCCGGCTTGCAACGAATGCACCGAAATGGCTGCTTTCGTCCCATTGCAACGCGGAACTGCGGCGAATGGGCTGGTGGTTCAACCGTTCGCAATGAAAAGGTCAGGGGTTCGATTCCCCTAAGCTCCACACTCCCGGTTCCGTCCTCCCCGCTGCGGAGAGGGCGGGACTTTTTTGTTGCCGCAATGCAGCCCGGATATATTTGCCGCATCCATGTAACGCGCATCACAAACGCAGGGGAAGCATGAACAACAAGGAACTGGTCCTCGATTTTTACGAGAAGTACAACAACCGCGACGTCGAGGGCGTCATGGCCTACCTCGGGGATACCTATATCCAGCACAACCCCTGGGTGGCAGACGGTCCCGAGGCCTTCCGCCGCTTCGTGACCTACCTGCGTGAGAACTACCCGGACGGACGCAACGAGGTGAAACGCGCGATTGCCGACGGTGACCTGGTGGCGCTGCACGTGCATTCACGCCGGGTGCCGGGCGAAGAGGGCCGGGCCATCGTGGACATCTTCCGGGTGGAAGACGGCAAAGTGGTGGAGCACTGGGACGTCATCCAGCCCATCCCCAAGGAGATCTACCCGCCCATTAACGACAACGGTTACTTCTAAACATCGGAACACCCGCCGATAAACTGGCCGGATGCTCCCCAAGGACACCCCGCGCCTTCGCTTCCGCGAAATGACCCCGCAGGACATCGACCTCATGGCCGGGCTGCTCGGCGACCCGGATGTCATGACCTACTACCCGGCGCCCAAGACCCGGGATGAAGCGGCCAAGTGGATTGCCTGGAACGAGGCGAACTACGCGAAGTACGGCTACGGCCTGTGGATCGTTGAAACGCACGACGGCGAGTTCCTGGGAGACTGCGGGCTGACCTGGCAGAAAATCAACGGCGAGAGCACTGAGCTTGAAGTCGGCTACCACGTCCGGACGGACCGGCAGGGCGCGGGCTACGCCACCGAAGCAGCCGCCGCCTGCCGGGACTTCGCCCGGGACACCCTGAAAAGCGCCCGTCTGGTAGCCATCATCCACCCGGAAAACACGGCCTCACGCAGGGTGGCGGAGAAGCTCGGCATGCAGCCTGTGGACGAGGATCATGGCGGGCCGATTCCGGTCCGCACCGTGATGGGCATGGAACTGCGCTAAGCCGACTCCCGGCCGTGCCGGTAGCCCCGGCGCACTTCGGCGATGGCGCGGGCAATGTTCGGGTCCCGGCCTGACGCCGTCATGATCGTGTCGAAGTCGGTAAGCCCCACGTCGCCGTGCCGGCAGGTCACCTCGATCTCGGTGCGCTTGGCGCTGTGAGGACGCACGGGCTGTCCGGCGATCGCCGCATGCCCGGCCAGCGCAGCGCGGCCGGTGCGTACCATCCGCATCTCGCCGCCAACGTCGTCCCGGAAACGGAACGTCTTTCCCTTCCGGCCGGTCATCAGCGCGCGCCACTGCTCACGCTGGACCTGCGGGGCGCCCGGGAAGAACTGCGCGACGGCGTCGTTCAGGGCTGCCGTCTCTGCCTCTTCGCGCCGCGGGCGCAGGACGAGCCGCTCCCGGGCGATGAGCAGCGGATAAACCACCAGCAGGATGGCAAGCGCCACCGCAATGACGTTGAACCCGCCAAAGATGATAAACGCGGCTGCCGTGAAGACCAGCCGGCTCACTGCCTTTTCGGAATAGGAACGCGGCGGCGTATATGGAACTCCCACACGCACGCTGGATTCTTCACTCATGCCCATCCGCCTTTCAGCTCTGCCAGCGCCTCTGCTTCCCGCGCGAGCCGGGTGGCCTCGCGGAGCTCTGTATCGAACGGATTGCCGGCACCGGCCGAGGCAGCGCCGGATGCTCCGCCCAGACCGTCCAGCCGTGCACGGCTTTGCTCCACCGTGACTGCCAGCCGCAGTTCGGCCTGTGCCTTAACCAGGTCCGCCAGCAGCTGGTGGACCTTCTGGCGGCGGGAGCGTATTTCCGCAAGGTGCCCGGTGGCCATTTCTTCCCGGTCAGTGGCCAGGGTATGCATGCGCCGGGCTGTTCCGGCCAGCGTCAGGATGGCAGGTGACGGGCCAGCCGGGAGTACGGATTCAACGGCTTCGCGGCGCAGGCGGTAGGCCTCGGCAACCGAGGCGAAGTGGGCTGCTGTCTCGGCCGCTACCCGTTCCTGTTCCTCCAGAGTCCGCTCTGCGGCCCGGGCCGACGCCATGGCCGTGTCCAGCCGGGCATGGATCTCTTCGTGGTTGGCGCGCGGCGGGGGAAGGGTGCCGCGGCGTGCGTTCAGGCTAGTGCGAAGATTGCCGTGCAGGCGACGTAAATCGTGGAGTAATCGGTCCATGATTCTCCTCGGCCGGGGTTGGTGCCGGACTCCCGATACCGTCCAGCTCTCCGCCTGCGGCTGCCGAATATCAGAAGGAAGTGTGCAGGAGTCTAGCAGTGGCCAGGCGCTGCCGGGATGGGGTTGCGGAGATTAGTTGGTGCCGGGGCTTTAGTGCTTCACGGCGTGAGTCCCGACACTCTGTGCGAGCCGCAATTATCGTCATTTGCCGCGTGATCGCAACGCTACCGGCGGGTATGGGTGCGTAAACAGATCCGGAAATCCCATCTGCCTGAGTTATGCTCCCATATCATGGCTGCGCGTAAATCCTCCGTGTTCACCACGGCAACCACTTTCGGACGCCTGCTCTCCTTCCTGGGAGTCAGTGTGCTCTGCGGTGTGCTCACCGCCGGGCTGTTCGTGCCCATGGCTGCAGGGGCCGGATCCGCGGCGTCGGCGTCCATTACCTTCTTCGACGGCTTGCCCGCCGACCTGGAGCGCGCCACCCTGGCAACGCCAACCCGGATCCTGGCAGCGGACGATTCGCTGATCGCCACCCTGTACGAGGAGAACCGGCAGCCGGTCACCCTCGACCAGATTTCCCCGCACATGCAGGACGCATTGATCTCCGTCGAGGATTCCCGCTACTACGAGCACGGGGGCGTGGACATGCAGGGCATCTTAGGTGCCCTTGCGAGCAACGTCTCCAAAGGAACCAACCGCGGCGCCTCCACCATCACCCAGCAGTTTGTGACCAATGTGCTGGCCAACGGATCCAGGGAGCGCGGGGAAGAAGCGGTCTACAACGGCAGCAAGAACGTTTCCGACAAGGTCCGCGAAGTCCGGCTGGCAATTGCCGTGGAAAACGAGATGACCAAGGATGACATCCTTGAGGGCTACTTCAACATTGTTTCCTTCACCGGGAGCACCTACGGCGTTCAGGCAGCATCCAAGTACCTGTTCAACGTCGATGCCAAGGACCTGAACATCCAGCAGAGCGCACTGCTGGCCGGACTGGTAAAGGGTCCCAGCGTCTACGATCCCGTCACCAACCCCGACCTGGCAATCGAGCGCCGCAACGTGGTGCTGGGCACCATGCTCGAACACGGCAAGATTGACCAGGCGCAGTACGACGCCGCTGTGGCCTCCGGCCTGGACCTCACCATCACGCCCACCCGCCAGGGCTGCGTGGCTGCCGAGCAGGCACCGTACTTCTGCTCCTACGTGGAGCACCTGTTCCTGAACAGCGAGGAGTTCGGCGACACCCGGGCGGAGCGCGAGTCCGTGCTCTACCGTTCCGGCCTGACCATCAAGACCACCCTGGACCCCGCCGTCCAGGAAGCTGCCCAGACCGCAGTCAATGAGACCGCCAACCCGGACACCACGGCCGGCCAGGTGGGCCACTCCATGATCAGCCTGCAGCCGGGTACCGGCAACATCCTTTCCATGGCGCAGAACACCCGCTTCACACCTGGGGAAAACCCCGGGGATTCCATGCTGAACTTCAACGTGGACCAGTACCAGGACGGCGATCCGGAGAAGAGCCTGGGCGGTATCGGCGGGTTCCAGCCCGGCTCCACGTTCAAGCCCTTCACCGTGGCTGCCTGGGTAGACGCGGGCAAGTCCCTGGGCACCCAGCTGGACGGCCGCAAGAAGACCTATCCCCAGGGTGACCGCTGGACGGCCAGCTGCCTCGATGGGGGAGCCTTCCCCATCGGTGAGCCGGAAGGCTGGACGCCGCAGAACTACGGCGACACCAACTACGGCGATGCCACCGTGCTCCGCGGCCTGGCCCAGTCGCTGAACACCATCACCTTCTCCACCGCCAAGCAGCTGGACCTGTGCCGCATCATGGAAATCGCCGAAGATATGGGCATCCATAACGGCAAGAGCGCGTCAGGCGAGAACGAGCCGCTGGACATCAAACCGTCGGCCCTGATCGGCGGCGTCCAAGACGTGTCCCCGATGGCCATGGCCCAGGCCTTTGCCGGCTTCGCCGCTGAAGGCAATGTGTGCGAGCCCCGGGCGCTGCTGGAGGTCACTGCCGCCAACGGCAAGACCTACGATGTGCCGGAACCGCAATGCGAGCAGGTGATCTCCAAGGAGACTGCCCGCGGCGTGAACTACGCAACGCAGGAAGTCATGAAGTCCGGCTCCGGTTCGCTGCTGAACTACGGGGGCCAGCCCATGGCCGGCAAGACCGGCACCAATGACTCCCGGTCGCAGACCTGGTTCATCGGCTACAACTCCGGTATGGCCACCGCCAGCTGGATCGGCAACTGGAAAGCCGGAACCGAGTCACTGTCCGGGCTGGAAATCGGCGGCCGCCTCTACCCGGAAATCGACGGTTCGCTGATCGCAGCCCCCTCCTGGGCCAGGTTCATGCAGCAGGCAGGCAGTCTGTACCCGGGTGAGCCTTTCGCCAACCCGCCCAGCAACCTGCTGATGAACCCGAACCCCAGCCCGAGTCCGTCGGAATCCGAGGACGCTGAAGAGGACGAGGAGAAGCCGACCCCCAAGGCATCGGCCACCCCCGCCCCGCGCCCGACGACAGCTCCCGCCCCGGCTCCGGTGCCGGAGCCCACGCAGCCGGAAGCCCCGGCTTCGACGGATCCGCCCGCCGCGGTGGTGCCTGTCCCGGACGAGTCCAAGAAACCCGAGGCCGGCAGCCAGTAGCAGGTTTTGCCACCGCGTGTAAAAGTCGCGTGTCAGGACGCAGGGCCCCCGGGTCGGATAGTGTTTCCGCTCGGGGGCTTTTTGCTGCCCCGGCCGCCCGCAGAACGGCGGGGAACTCATCTGGAGGATGAAGTGACGCAGAACCAGCCGGCCATCTCGGTGCGCGGACTGACCAAAAAGTACGGGTCCAAGACCGCCGTGGATGACATCTCCTTCGATGTGGAGGCCGGCAGCGTCTTTGCCTTCCTGGGCACCAACGGAGCGGGCAAGTCCACCACCATTGGCTGCGTCACCACAGTGACCCCGTTCGACGCCGGCACGGTGGAGGTCTCCGGCCATAACGTGCGCAGCGCCGGGGAGCACGTGCGCCGGGACATCGGCGTCGTCTTTCAGGAATCGGTCCTGGATCCGCTCCTGACCGGACGCGAGAACCTGCGCGTCCGTGCACGCTTCTACTCCTCGAACAAGGCTGAAAACGAGGCGCGGATCAATGAGCTGGCCGAGCTGGTGGAACTGGAAGAGTTCATCGACCGCCGGTACGGAACCTACTCGGGCGGCCAGCGGCGCCGCGTCGACATCGCGCGCGCCCTCCTGCACGCACCCCCCATCATCTTCCTCGACGAACCCACGGCCGGGCTGGACCCCGCAAGCCGCGCGATCGTCTGGAAAACCATCCACGATCTCCGCGACCGCCACGGGCTGACCGTCTTTCTCACCACCCACTACATGGAGGAAACCGAGGAAGCGGACCGGGTCTGCATCATTGACGACGGCCGGATCATCGCCGACGGCACCCCCACGCAGCTGCGCTCCAAATACTCCAGCAGCATCCTCACTGTCACCACCCGCAACCGGCCGGGACTCGAATCCCTGGTCCTGGAGCTTGGCGGGCACCTCAGGGGCGGGGACGGCGACGCCTTTCGGATCGGCGTCGAAACCGCAGACACCGCCCGCCGCATCCTGGAACGGCACGGCGAGGACATCCTGGACTTCGAATTCCGCCACGGCACCATGGACGATGTTTTCCTCGCCCTCACCGGCAGGGAAGCCCCGGCGGAAACCGCAGCACCCGAAGGAGCCGAGAAGTGAACGTTGTCCTGGACATCACCACCCGCAACCTGAGGCTCTTCTTCCGCGACCGGCTGGGTGTGTTCTTCTCGCTCGTCTCCGCGCTGGTGGTGTTCCTGCTTTACACCCTGTTCCTGGGCAATCTGCAGACCGAAGGCCTGGGCGAATCCTTCCCGCAGGCCACCGAGGATGAAATCCGCGGCTTTGTGGACAGCTGGATGTTCGCCGGGATCCTCGGGATCACCACCATAACGACGGCGCTGGGCGCCATGGTCGTGTTCGTGGAGGATTCCGGATCCGGCCGCTTCCAGGATTTCCTGGTCTCGCCTATCCGGCGGGAGAGGCTGATCCTGGGCTATCTGCTCTCCGCTGTGCTGATCTCCATGATCATGACCGCGCTGGTTCTGGCCGTGAGCCTGGCTTACCTGTTTGTGGTCAGCGGCGTGACCATTGCGCCGGTTCCCCTGCTGAAGATCTGCGGCTACCTGGCGCTCTCCTGCTTTGCCTTCTCAGCCCTGAGCGCCTTTGCTGTCTCCTTCATCCGGACGGCCGGGGCCTACTCTGCGCTGTCCACCATCGTCGGCACGGTCCTGGGCTTTATCGCGGGCTCCTACATCCCGGTGGGCAACTTCCCGGAGGGCGTGCGTGAATTCGTGAGCGCCCTGCCGTTCCTGCAGTCCTCCATGCTGGTCCGCCAGGAAATGACCGCAGAGACGCTGCCCGCCATGACCGGGGACCAGCCCGCGGCCATCGAGGAGCTGCAGAGCGTCTTTGGCATCACCGCCCAAGTGGGGGACTGGCAGGTGGGCACCGGATACGTGATCTTTGTGCTGGCGGCCATGACCGTCGTGTTCACCCTGGTGGCCGCTATCCGGATCCGCGGAAGGGTCCGCGCCTAGCCGGGTTCGGCGCCAGTCCTGCTGCCGGCTTTGCGGCGGGCTCTGGGCAGTGCTGCCCGGCGGTTCCACACTTGAGGAACCGCCGAAAGGAGCAGCCATGTCCACCGACTCTGTGATCATCATCGGCTCCGGCCCCTCCGGGTACACCGCCGCCATCTACGCTGCCCGAGCAGGGCTATCCCCTCGCGTTATGGCGGGGTCCGTGACGGCAGGGGGTGCGCTGATGAACACCACCGAGGTGGAGAACTTCCCCGGCTTTCCGGACGGAATCCAGGGGCCGGACCTGATGGAAGCCCTGAAACGGCAGGCGGAGAAGTTCGGTGCGGTGGTGGAGTTCGACGACGTTGCCTCCGTTGACCTTGCCGGGCACACGAAACGGGTGGCCACGGCGGCCGGTACCATCAGGAAGGCCCGTGCCGTCATCCTGGCCACCGGCTCGGCCTACAAGGAACTGGGGCTGCCGGAGGAGAAGACGCTGAACGGCAGGGGAGTCTCCTGGTGCGCCACCTGCGACGGGTTCTTCTTCCGCAAGCAGCACGTGGTGGTGGTCGGCGGCGGTGACTCCGCCATGGAGGAGGCCCTGTTCCTGACCCGCTTCGCGGATTCCGTGACCGTGGTGGTGCGCCGAAACCAGCTGCGTGCCTCCCGGATCATGGCTCAGCGGGCCAAATGCCACGCCAAGATCCAGTTCGCCTGGAACAGCGAGGTCACCGCCATCCACGGTACGGACAAGGTCACCGGGCTGACCCTGACGGACACGGTGACCGGCCAGACCCGGGAGGTGGCGGCGTCGGGCATCTTTGTGGCCATCGGACACGTTCCGCGTACCGGGCTGCTGCGCGGCCAGGTGGCCCTCGACGACGCGGGATACATCAAGGTCGCCGCGCCCACCACGCAGACGGACGTGGACGGTGTTTTCGCCTGCGGGGACGCGGTCGACCACCGCTACCGGCAGGCCATTACCGCCGCCGGCACGGGATGCTGCGCGGCGCTCGACGCCGAGCGGTACCTGGCCGCCGTGCAGGACGCCGACGCGATCGCCACGGCCCTGGTCGAGGGCGCCCTGGACGACTAACCCCGCCGCCCCCATCGAGATAACCGAGGGGGAAGAGCAATGCAAGAAGTGCTTGCAAAGAAAGCCTTGCAAAGGGTTCTTTGCACGCGTAGGCTCGCGGGCATGGAAGAGCAGTCACACCCGCAGAACGGCCAGGTTCTGGACGTCACCCGCCTAAAGGCCCTGGCCCACCCGATCCGCATTGCGCTCCTGGAAAGCCTCTCCCGCTACGGGGCGCAGACCGCCTGCGGCGTCGCGGACCACCTGGGTGAGTCCAGTGGATCCACCAGCTATCACCTGCGCCAGCTGGCCAAACATGGTTTTGTACGCGAGGTGGAAGGGCGCGGAACTGCGCGGGAACGCTGGTGGGAACGGGTTCCCGAGCCGATCCAGACCACGTCTGAGATGGCCAAGTCCCCGGCCACACGGGACGCCACCAGGATCCTCGCAAAAACGGTGACGGACGGCCGCTCCCAGACGCTGAATGACTTCATCAACCACAGTGAGTCCGTGGCGGATGACTGGGCCGAAACCTCCATCATCATGGGGCTGACCCTCCACCTGACGCTGGAGGAGGCCAAGGAAGTCTCCCGCCAGGCATCAGAGCACCTGGAGAAACTGCTTTCCCCGTACCGCGGGCGCAGCGGCGGCGGCAATACCCGGCCCGTGGAGCTTCACCTCAACTACTTCCCCCTTATCGATCCCGGAGACCAGTCATGAATGCTGTGATGAGCTATGCCACCCTGGCCCCGCATTCGAGGCCAGCCATCAACCCGCCCGTCCGTCCCACCGGCGTCGGCCGTCTCTTTGTCACCACCGGAGAGCTGCTGATCAGCCTCGGTGAGCGCACGGCGAGGCGTCCGCAGCCGGACGTGGAACTCCTTGCCGCGCACGCCGAGGAGCGGCGCGATCTTGAGGCGCGCGCCCACTCCGGGCTCTGGCCCTAAGCTGCGGCTCGTCCACGGCTACCCGGCGCCCGTAAAGGTCAGGTACAGCAGCACCACGTTCAGCGCGATAAGCAGCCCGGCCACCACGACCCCCAGGGCGGTGGTCCACCACCGGTTCCGGTGCTCACCCATCAGGTCCGTGCGCGAGGTCAGCCACAGCAGCGGCACCAGGGCGAACGGAATGCCGAAGGAAAGCACCACCTGGCTCAGCACCAGCGCCCATGTTGGATCCACGCCGGCAGCCAGGATCGCCAGTGCCGGCAGCAGTGTAATCAGGCGCCGCAGCAGCATGGGAATGCGGACCTTGAGCAGTCCCTGCATGATCTCCGCGCCGGCGTAGGCGCCCACCGACGTCGAGGCCAGGCCGGAGGCCAGCAGGCCAAGCGCAAACAGGAGTGCGACGCCGCCGCCCAGTGCGCCGCCGATCGCGGCGTGCGCTCCCTCCAGCGTGTCTGTGCCCTCCACCCCCTGAAGGGATGTGGCAGCCAACAGCAGGATGGCGAGGTTGACCGTACCGGCCACAGCGAGGGCAATCGTCACGTCCCAGCGGGTGGCCCGGATCAAGGTGGAGGTAGTGAGCCCGGCGCTGCGCTGCGGGAACCGGTCCCGGGTCAGCGCCGAATGTGCGTAGATCGCGTGCGGCATCACGGTCGCGCCGAGAATCGAAGCGGCCAGCAGTACGGAGCCGGGCCCGTCGAACCGCGGCACCAGCCCTTCCGCCACGGCGGCCGGGTCCGGCGGAGCAACAAAGACACCGGCGGTAAAACCAATCGCGATGATAGCCATCATCGAAACGATCACGTACTCAAAGCTGCGATGCCGCCCGCTGCCCTGGACAGCGAGAACGGCCATGGACACTCCGCCGGTAATGAGACCGCCAAGCAGCAGTGGAAGGTCAAAAAGCAGCCACAGCGCGACGGCGCCGCCAATCACCTCGGCGACGTCTGTGGCCATGGCCACCAGTTCCGCCTGCAGCCAGTAGAGCCTCCGCCCGGCCGTCGAGCGCACCCGCAGACCGAGCAGCTCAGGAAGGCTTCGTCCGGTGGCCAGACCCAGTTTGGCCGAAAGGTACTGCACCAGCCACGCCATCACGTTTCCGGCAACCACTACCCAGACGAGCAGGTAGCCGTAACGGGCGCCCGCGGTCATATTGCTGGCCACGTTGCCTGGATCGAGATAAGCCACTCCGGCTACCAGGGCGGGACCGAGGAGCCAGGGCAGGCGGGTAGCCGCCTTGGGCCGGACGGTCCGGGGCGCAGGGTCCGTGGGGGCTGCCTTGCGGAGCATACGGCCAACGTAACACCATGAGTTCGGACTGCCTAACAGTTGCGTGCAGGTGTGCGCAACAACTCGGGGTTTTGTTCCCCGGACCACCGGGCCACCGAGCCTACGGGCCTAGCCGAGCGGCTCCGGTCCAGGGTCTGGTGCGGCCGCTGCCCTTGAGCTGTGCTGAAGCACGGCCAGCCACGCCAGGGCGCCGGCAACCGGCAGCAGCAGCACCACGGCGAACCACAGCGCCCGCCGGGCGCCGGTGGTCTCCTCGGTCCGGAACAGGCTGACCAGAGCGCCGGCAGTCAGGGTCAGGACCAGCAGCGCGAGCAGCACGCAGGCTGGAATCCACATGAGGATATCTACGGACATGGCGTTCAGGCACTTTCAGGCAGATCAATAGGAGGTGGAGCATCAAGTGCGGGGGTCACTGTGGCCGGAAGCGCTTTTCGGCCGGTGCGGAATCAGCCTACGGCGCGGCAGCGGTCTGTGGCGTCATCCCTGAAGATGACTTTTCACATTCGGATCTCATACCGGAATTCCGGGCCAGGGCTGGCCGGAGAATAAGGTTGGAACATGTCTGTCCGTTCGCCTTCCGTTCCATCCTCCGCAGTGGCCCGGGCGTTTTGTGGCGTGATGGCGGGGGCGAGCATTCCGATGGCGCTGCTGGTGCCGCTCTGGATCACGGCGGGCCGGATGCTGGTTGGCGCCGACGGCCGGCTGGTGGCCGTCTTCGCCCTCACCGCCGGCCCGGTTCTGGCTGTGTTGATGCTGACCGCAGCCGTGAAGATCACCGCCGCTGCATCCACTCGCAGGCCGTTCGGGGCGCCGCTGAGAACTTCGCTGCTGCTGCTGGGGAACTACGTGCTGGCCGCAGCGTTCGGGTTCTTTGTGCCGGATTTCGGGTCGCCGGAGGCCGGTTCGGTATTCTCGGCCCTGGCCGGGCCGGACGTGCTTGGCTATTCCGCAGCCCTGGCCAACCCTTTCGGCATCGCCACACTGATGGTGACCGTGGCGGTGCTGGTCAGTGCCGTCCGCGGCTCCCGGGACGGATAGTAGAACTCGAAGTCGTCATACGGGTCCCGCCAGGCTGAGTCATCGCGTGCAATGCGCACGACGGCGGACGCCGGCACCCAGCGGTTGTGCGCCAGGCCGTCGTCGTCGATCCAGTGCAGCAGCACCTGGCTTCGCGTCCACGCCACTGCCTTGCCGTCCACCTGCAGCGCTTCGAAACGGCACCGCACATACGGTTCCTGCCGGTACGGGGCATGCGTGACACGGGGGCGGGGCGCCGAAGGGCGGCGGTCAGCGGCGGGCTGAGCGGTAAGTCTCATGTGCCTACTGTTGCCGACGGCACTGACACTGCGGACGTCCGGCCCTTCGGAGCGGGGCCGGAGAGGCCTGAACAGGGCCTCAGCGAGGGTGAGCTAGGAAGCCAGGTCCCGCCACTTTGCGGCCGCCTTGGTGCCCAGGGACGTGCTGCTGTCTTTGACCTTGCGGGGGATCATCCGGATGACCGGTGCCAGGTCGGAGCGCACGGAGCGGTGCGGCTGTTCGGCAGCGGCAGGTGCAGCCAGCGGGCTGGTTTTACCCGGGCGGTTCATCAGCAGGTAGGCCAAAGCGACGGGCAGGATCAGCAGGGAAACCAGCGCCAGGACCCCTACCGCGTACAGGGCCAGCATGGCGTAGAACGGCCGGTCGAACAGGGATGCCACAAAACCTGCGCTGCCGAAGAGCAGCCACAGCCACAGGACTCCCACCAGGCCCAGAACGGTGCGGGCACGGCGGAAGAGCATAACGGAGCGACGGCGTGCCGAAGGCTCGCTTGCCTGAGACTCAGTGCCCATTTGGTTCTCCCCCAGCTACATGGACCCAAGACAACGGACCCTATGGCTGATATTAGTCCCTTTTGGTGCGTAACTCTGGCATACACAGGCCACAATGGTCTGTGTCGTCCCAGGAGAGGAAAACCTTGCGCACCACCCCCGGCCCCGGCCTGTTGTTCGTGCTGGTCTGTGCCATGGCGGCCGGACCGGTCATGAATTACGGCATCTCCGCCACCAGCACGCTGATCATGGCGGATCTGGGCATCAGCGAAGGCCAGTTCGGCCTGCTCGCCGCCACCTGTTTCGCCAGCGCGGCACTGTCCTCAATGTCCCTGGGACAGCTGAGCGACCGGATCAGTGCCCGGTCCCAGATGCTGCTTATCTTCGGCGGCACAGCCCTGTCACTGGTCCTGATGGCCGTGTCCGGTAACTACGTGTGGCTGCTCGCCGCCGTCCTGCTCTCCGGGCCTGCCCAGGCGATTTCCAATCCCACCACCAACCGGATCATCATCCATGCCGTGCCCCCGGGCAAACGGCCAGGCTGGATGGGCATCAAACAGTCCGGTGTCCAGGCGAGCCAGCTCTTCTCCAGCCTGTTTTTCCCTGCCGCCGCGCTGCTCGCCGGCTGGCGCGGAGCGGCCATTGGCGCCGCGGTGGTGCTGGGCCTGCTGCTGGCCTATTCCTGGCACCGGTTGCCGGCCGAGCCCCGCAACAGCGCGCCAAAGCAGGCAAAGCGGCCACGTTCCGAACGCGGCTTCCCTGCCGCCGTCTGGCTGCTGGCCGCTTTTGCGCTCTTTTCCGGGGCAGGCATGCAGGCCACCAACGTCTACCTGCCGCTGTTTGCCCAGCGGGAGCTGGGGTTCTCCCTGCTGCTGGCGGGAGCTACCGCGGCCGCTGCCGGCGTCGTCGGGGTGGCCTCCCGGGTCCTCTGGGGCCGCCGCATGGCAGAAGGCGTCCGGGCGTCCACGCTGCTGCTGATTCTGGCGGCGGGGGCGATCTGCGGCGCCGGGCTGCTGCTGGCTGCCGGAGAGACCGGGATTCCGGGCCTTCTCTGGGCAGGAGTGCTGTTCCACGGAGCCTCGGTCCTGGGCGTGAACGTAGTGGTGATGGCAGGCGTCCTGCGCGAAGTGCCGAAGGAACGCGTCGGCGCGGCCTCCGGCGCTGTGTCGCTGGGCATGTACACCGGGTTCGCTTCCGGGCCGCTGGTAATGGGCCTGCTCCTGCAGTTCTCCGGAGGCTTCCTGGACGGCTGGATCTTCATCGGCTGCGCTTATCTGGTCTGTGTGCTGGTCGGGCTGGCCTACCGGCGGCTCGGGTCCGGGCGGCGGGGCGGCCGAGCTGCTTCCCGCAGTGCCTCCACCGCACCGGACGGCGATAGCCGGCAAGGCGGGCAAAAGCCTGCGGCCGGAACGCCGGAGCCGGCACAGCCGGATCAGCCAGCTTAGCCCGCGGCGCCCGGCTCCGGCTCCGGTGACGGCGGCGGTGTCCCCGTGCCGCCCGGCTCCGGCTCCGGTGACGGCGGCGGTGTCCCCGTGCCGTCCGTCTTCCGCTGGGCGTGCCGGGGGCTGTCCGGGTTCAGCAGCGAGTGCTTCCGGCTGTAGAACCAGTACACCGCCATCCCGATTAGCAGCCAGACGCCGAACCGCAGCCAGGTCTCCCAGTGCAGCTGCGCGATCAGGAAGGCGGAGGCCAGGACGCCGAACGCCGGTACCCACGGCATCAGCGGTACACGGAACTCCCGCGGCGCATCCGGCTGGGTCCGCCGCAGCACGATCACCGCAATGCAGACCACCACAAAGGCGGCCAGGATGCCGATGTTGGTCAGGTCCGCGACCGCCCGGATCGGGAAGAACCCGGCGAGCAGGGCGGAGACGCCGCCGGCTATCCAGGTCACCCGCTGCGGGGTGCCGTTGGAATCGGTGGCGGAAAACCACCGGGGAAGCAGTCCGTCCCGGCTCATTGAGAACCACACACGGGTCACACCCAGCAGGAAGGTCAGCATCACGGTCAGGATGGACAGCACGGCAAACGCGGAGATCACGGTGGCGATGACCGGCAGCCCCACGTTCTGGAACGCGGAGGCGAATCCCGCCGTCGGACTGATCTCGGTGTAGTTCTGCATCCCGGTGAGCACCAGCGTGGCGAGGATGTACAGCACCATCGCGATACCGAGGGAAAGCAGGATGGCCTTGGGCATATGCTTCTTGCCGTCCTTGGCCTCTTCCGCCGCGGTGGACATGGCGTCATAGCCAAACACCGCGAAGAACACCGTGGCGGCGCCGGTGAAGACCGCACCGAAGCCGTTGGGCAGGAACGGCGTGTAGTTGGACGTGTTGACGAAGAAAATGCCCAGCCCAATGATGAACAGGATCAGCAGGACCTTCAGGCCCACCGCCACCAGTTCGAAGCGGCCGAACGTCTTGGTGCCGCGGCTGAGGATAAACGTGATGAACAGGCACACCACGAGGGCCGGCAGGTTGACCAGCCCGCCTTCAATCACGTCCCCGGTGCCCTGCATCCACACCGGTACGTCCAGGCCGATTCCGGCCATGAACTCGGTGAAGTAGCCGGAAATGCCAATGGCGACGACGGCGACGATCGCCGTGTACTCCAGCAGCAGGTCCCAGCCAATGAACCAGCCGATGATCTCCCCAAGGGCTACGTACCCGTAGGTGTACGCGGACCCGGCGCGCGGAACCATCCCGGCGAACTCGGCGTAGGACAGTGCAGCCGCGGCGCTCGCCAGCCCCGCGATAAGAAAGGAAATCAGCACGGCCGGACCCACGCCCTCGGCGTCGGGCCCTCCGTTGGCGACCAGCCCGGCCAGGGTGAAAATACCGATGCCGATGATGCCGCCGACGCCGATGGCGGTCAGCTGCCAGAGCCCCAGGCTTTTGAAGAGTTTAGAACCGGAGGCTTCGTCTTCGGTTTCCTCGATGGGCTTGCGCCGGAAAACGGATGTTCCCTTGTCTGCCGCGGACATATTGGCTCCTTGGACATCATGGACGGTGGTGCTGCATGGAAGTATCTTCCCCGCACGCCCCCGTCGGAACCCCCTTCGCGTTTTTCCTGCCCGCAGCCCCGGAACCCGTTCAGTGCCGTCCAGCTGGAGAAGGTGCGGCCTCTGCGGACCGCACCTTCTCAGCTAGGAGCAGCCAGCCCCGCGGCGACTACTCGCTGGGGCGGGTGGTCTGCTCGGCGAGCGTGTCCCAGATGGAGGTATCTGTGGTTTCGATCGAACCGCTGGCGATGGCCCGTGCCGTGGCGTCGAGGGTGGTTACCGTCTGCTTGATCAGGTAGCCGTTGCTCTTCTGGCCCAGCACAGCGGAAGGATTGGTGTTGTCGGACATGCCGCGCATCTCGAACAGCAGGGTGGAAATGCCGTATTCAACCGCGATCCCGTTGCGGCTGATGGTTTCGGCGGATCCGCCCACGTAGCGGCCCAGATGGCCCCAGCCGGTGGGATCAATCGCGTTGAACACCACGGCGCCGAGCTGCTTGGAACCTTCCACAACCTCGGGGGAGGCGTTTGGCGTCGTCGGGTAGAGGATCGAGCCGGAGACCAGCTCGCCGTCGCGCTCGCTTTGGGTGCCCTGGTGGTGCAGATCGATCATGTAGTCGATGTCGTAGGCGCGCATCACGTTGTTGTGCAGTGCCTGGGTTTCGGGCTGGATCTTCGCGACATGGTCCCGGTTCAGGTCCGTTCCGGTGGCGTTGGCGCGGGTGAGGGTCCGGCCGCTGGCAATGTAGCCGTCCAGCGGGAAGTCGACGTCGCCCATGGCTCCGTCCGGGTTCAGCATCGGCACGATCAGGATGTTGACGCCGTCGAGCACGCCCTTGGTCTTGCCGGTGCCCAGGTGCTTCACGAATTCGAGGGCACCTTCGGTGGTGAGCTGCTCGTTGCCGTGCTGCTGGGTCAGGTACAGGATGGTGGGGTTGGACGGGTCGCTGATGTACTTCGCGAGGTACAGGTCCCGGCCCTTGACCGACTGCCCGATCACCTCCAGCTCCATTGCCGGCTGCTTGGCGTCCTGCTTCTTCAGCTCTGCCACCATTTCGTCATAGGTGCGCAGGATCGAGGTGTTGATGGTCTCGTTGCCGTTGTAGTTCGGGCCTTCGCCGACGGCGGCCGCGGGAACGGCGGTGCCTGCGGCGAGCAGGGCTGCAATCGAGAGTGCGGCGGCAGTTTTCGGAATCCTCACGGGGGTCTCTCCTCAGCTAGAGCGGGTGCGGTGAATGCAGTGAAGCCGGGCCGGATGGATGTGTCAATCGAGAAGCCCGGAGTCTGGTCTTTTCGGCATCGCTCGTATATAAGCCCACGTCAGGCAGCAAATCCTGCCGCAAGGGGAGGGGGTCCGGTGTCGCCCGAATGTGAGCTGCGGCTCAAGCGCGGATAGGGTGGTTTGATTCGTTCTCTGAAAGGCCAGTTATGCGTGACCGTATTTCCCACCCCGGACTCTCCGAACTCGTTGTCTCAGCCGAGCAGGCGGCAGCGATGATCAAACCGGGAATGACGGTCGCGATGAGCGGCTTCACAGGTGCCGGCTACCCGAAGGCCGTGCCGCAGGCGCTCGCCGCCCAGATGGAAGAAGCCCACGGGAGGGGCGAGGAATTCCAGATCAAAGTGCTGACCGGCGCCTCGACCGCTCCGGAGCTCGACGGCGTGCTGGCCAAGGCCGGCGGCATGGAACTGCGCCTGCCGTACCAGTCGGATCCCACGCTGCGGAAGCGGATCAACGACGGCGAACTCGAGTACATCGACATCCACCTGGGGCACGTGGCCCAGTACACCTGGTTCGGGTTCTACGGACACATCGACCTGGCTGTCATCGAGGTCGTCGGGATCAACGAGGACGGCAGCCTGATCCCGTCCTCCTCGGTGGGCAACAACAAAACGTGGATCGAGCAGGCGGACAAGATCATCCTCGAGGTCAACCGGCAGCAGCCCGCCGCGATGGACGGCATGCATGACGTCTACTACGGCACGGCCCTGCCCCCGCACCGCAAGCCGATCATGCTGGTCAACCCGGACGACCGGATCGGCGAACCCTACCTGCGTTTGGACCCGGAAAAGGTGATCGCCGTCGTCGAGACCGACGCCCCGGACCGGATGACGCCGTTCGCTGCACCGGATGAGACTTCGCAGATGATCGCCGGGCACCTGCTGGACTTCTTCGAATCCGAAATCAAGGCCGGGCGGCTCACCGACAAGCTGCTGCCGCTGCAGTCCGGCGTGGGCAACATTGCCAACGCCGTCCTGGCGGGACTTTCCGGCGCCGGATACACCGGACTCACCGCCTACACCGAGGTGATCCAGGACGGCATGCTGGAACTGATCCGCGACGGCGTGATCCGGGTGGCGTCGGCGACTTCCTTCTCGCTGAGCCCGGCAGGCATCGAGGAGTTCAACTCCAACATCGAGTTCTACCGCAAGCGGATCATCCTGCGGACCCAGGAGATCTCAAACCATCCCGAGCTGATCCGCCGGCTCGGCTGCATCGCCATGAACGGCATGATCGAAGCGGACATCTACGGCAACGTGAACTCCACTCACGTGGGCGGCACGGCCATGATGAACGGCATCGGCGGCTCCGGGGACTTTGCCCGCAACGGCTTCCTCTCCGCGTTTATGTCCCCCAGCACGGCCAAGGGCGGCCGCATCTCCGGGATCGTGCCGATGGCCAGCCACGTGGACCACACCGAGCATGACACCATGCTCATCATCACCGAACGCGGCCTGGCGGACCTGCGCGGCCTGTCCCCGAAGCAGCGGGCGCGGACGATCATAGAGAAGTGCGCGCACCCGGACTTCCAGCCGCTGCTGCAGGACTACTTTGACCGGGCCAGCCGGGACTCGGTGGGCAAGCACACCCCGCACCTGCTGGATGAGTCACTGGCGTTCCACCAGCGGTTCGTGGAGACCGGCACCAGCCTGCCCGAAGCTGCGCGCAGCTAACTGGCCTTTCGTGGCGGCCGGGCTGCCGGGCCTTCCTCCGTTTCGGGACATCCCTGCCACTTTGGGACATTCCTGCCATGGCGCCGCGCAGGAATGTCCCAAACCGGAAGGGATGTCCCAACGTGCAGTCCCGGATCAGGAGTCGGCTGACTTTCCGGCCGGTTCGGAAACAGATGCAGGCTTGTCCACGAACTTCAGGCCGATCACGCAGCCGATAATGCCGGCCAGGAAGAGCACCTTCAGCACACCGGGTTCCTCGGTGCCGGTGAACATGGCCCAGGCTACTGTCAGCACGGCACCCAGCCCGGTCCAGACTGCGTAGGCGGTGCTGATCGGGATGGATTTCATGGCGTAGCCGAGGCCGCCCATGGACAGGGCTGCGGCCACGGCAAAGATGATCGACGGCGCCAGGACGGTAAACCCGTTGGAGGCCTCCAGGGCAGTGGCCCAGACGGCTTCAAGGACGGCGCTGAGCAGAAGGATGATCCATGCCATGGCTAGGCCACCAGCTTCAGGCCGATGACGCAGCCGACGATTCCCATCAGCAGCACCACCTTGATCACAGTGGCTTTCTCGCCGCCGAACACCATGGCGTAGCCGGCCGTCAGCACGGCGCCGATGCCCACCCACACGGCGTAGGCGGTGCCCACGGGAATGCTGAGCATCGCCCAGGCGAGCCCAGCCATGCTGGCCGCGAGTGCCACGGCAAAAACAATGGTGGGAACGGGTTTCCTGAAGTTGTTCGACTTCCCCAGAGCTGTAGCCCAAACGGCTTCAAGCATTCCGGAGGCGATGAGGACAACCCATGACATGGCTAGCTCCTTTGGCCAGTCTTGTCGCGTGCCGGGTACTGAACCGTCGTCCGGGGGCCGGAGTGTTCACGGCCCTGCCACCTAAGGTAGCAAATCCGCAGGTTCCGTGCCGCGGACCCCGTCACAGAGGGCAGCAGGCAAAGGATAGGCACCCGGCGGCAGAGGGCCAAATTGGCTTCCGGTGAGCTCCAGCCCGGAGTCCGGCGGCGGTAAAAGAGCCTCCCGCGCGCCGATATCGTTAATTCCGGTGCCTGCCCAAAACGGGCCTTCGATGCTGCAGGATTCTCCCCTTGAAACGACTCCGGCAGCACCAAGACACACCCGACAGCCGGCTGACTGCACGCAAGACATGGCGCTGCCGGGGCGGGACACTGCGGCGCCGGGACGCGTGCCCGGAGCTTGGAACCTCAACGAAGCGGAGATGCAATGCCCCACAAAATCATCCTGGACTGCGATCCTGGCCACGATGATGCGGTCGCCCTGCTGCTGGCACACGGCAGCCCGGAGATCGACCTCCTAGCGGTGACCACCGTCGTCGGAAACCAGACCCTTGAGAAGGTGACACGCAACGCATTGGCGATTGCCCGTGTCGCAAATATCACAGGTGTCCCCTTCGCTGCCGGCTGTGACCGGCCCCTGGTCCGCACCATCGAAAACGCGCCGGACATCCACGGCGAGTCCGGGATGGACGGCCCCGAGCTGCCCGAGCCCACCGTGGAACTGGACCCGCGCCACGCCGTAGACCTCATCATCGACACCGTGATGGCCCACGAGCCGGGTACCGTCACCCTGGTTCCCACCGGCGGACTGACCAACATCGCCCTGGCCGTGCGCAAGGAACCGCGCCTGGCCGAGCGGGTGAAGGAAGTCGTCCTGATGGGCGGCGGCTACCACGTGGGCAACTGGTCCGCCGTGGCCGAGTTCAACATCAAGATCGACCCCGAAGCAGCCCACATCGTGTTCAACGAAAAGTGGCCGCTGACCATGGTGGGACTGGACCTGACCCACCAGGCGCTGGCAACTGACGAGGTAGCCGAGCGCATCGCTGCGGTGGGCACCAAACCTGCCAAGTTCGTCGGCGAACTGCTGGAGTTCTTCGGCCACACCTACAAGGACGCCCAGGGCTTCGACTTCCCGCCTGTGCACGATCCCTGTGCCGTCGCCTACGTGATCGACCCGTCCGTCATGACCACCCAGCGCGTACCGCTGGACGTCGAGCTGACCGGCACTCTCACCCTGGGCATGACCGTGGCCGATTTCCGCGCCCCGGCCCCGGCTGACTGCAACACCTCCGTCGCCATGAAACTGGACCAGGACAAGTTCTGGGGCCTTGTGGTGGACGCCCTTGAGCGCATTGGGGAGGTAGACCTGTGAGTGAGACCACCCGCCGCACCGTAAATGTCGGTGCCCTCATGGCAGCGCTGCTGGCCGCCTGTGTGGCGTTCCAGCTCAACGCCTCCATGCTTTCACCGGCACTCGTCACCATCGAAGAGGAACTCAACACCACCTCTGCCGCCGTCGGCCTGACCCAGACGGCGTTCTTCACCGCCGCCGCGCTCTTCTCACTGTTCCTGCCGCGCCTGGGCGACATCATCGGCCGCAAGAAGGTCCTGACCGGAATGCTGGTGGTCCTGACCATCGGTTCCGTCGTTGCAGCGCTGGCCCCGAGCATCGAGGTCCTCTTCATCGCCCGGCTCATCCAGGGCGTCTCCGGCCCCGTGGTCCCGCTGACCCTGATCATGCTGCGCGTGGAGATCCGCGACGCGAAGCTCTACGGCACGCTGATGGGTGTCATCACCGCAGTTAACGGCGGCATTGCCGGCGTCGACGCCATTGCCGGAGGCTACCTGGCGCAGAACCACGGCTTCGCCTCCGTCTTCTGGGCCATGGCCGCCGTTGGCGCCGTCGCCACCGGGCTGCTCCTCTTCCTGGCACCGGAATCACGGGCCGAGAAGAAGGAAAAGATGGACTGGATCGGCGTCATTCCCCTGGTCATCTCCGTGGGCACTCTGCTCACCGCGTTCAACGAGGCGGGCAAGCTTGCCGATGCCAACTGGCCGCTGGTGATCGGTCTGATCGTCGTTGCCGTGGCGGCCTTCGCCGTGTTCTGGAAGGTGGAGAACCGCACCGAACAGCCGCTGGTTGCCACTTACCACCTCAAGCAGCGCTCCACCTGGGCACTGCTGCTGACCACCCTGCTGACCATGACCGGCGTCTTTGCCGTTATGAACGGCATCCTGCCCGCCCTGGCGCAGGACGGTGTGATCGGCTTCGGCATGGGTGCTGAGGAATCCGCCTGGTGGACCCTCACGCCGTACGCCCTTGCCGGCCTGATTGTCGGACCCATCGCCGGCCGCCTGGCTGCAACCTGGGGCTACGGCAAGGTGCTGCGCATTGGCATGATCGGCTCCGTCATTGGCCTGACCCTGGTGCTCCTGGTGGTCGGCAGCGACTCAAAGCTGGGCCTGCTGGGCGTGTCCCTGCTGATCGGCGTCACCTACGCCGGCATTGGCAACATCATGCTCAACGGTCTGGGCATTGTGCTCTCGCCCAAGGAGAACCCCGGTTTCCTGCCTGGCCTGAACGCGGGTGCGTTCAATCTGGGTGCCGGCCTGAGCTTCGCCGTCATCTATGCGGTGAAGACGGCCACCACGCCGGCCGACGGCGGTGCCGGAGGCTACTACGGCGGTATTGTTGCCGGTCTGGTCATCCTGGTGCTGGCTCTGGCCGCGTCCTTCCTCATCCCCAAACCGGTTGCCGCCGAAGTGTCAGCCGACGCACCGGCTGACCGCTGAGCGCCGGCCCGTTTCCAAGGAGAATCCCGCATGCCTGCAGGAAAAGTCGTAGTTGTAGGGTCGCTCAACGCGGACCTCACCGTCCGCACTGACCGCTTCCCCTCACCGGGAGAAACCCTCAACGGGTCCGAACTGGTGATTGTTCCGGGCGGCAAGAGCGCCAACCAGGCCGCTGCCGCAGCGATTCTGGGTGCAGACGTACGCCTGTTCGGTGCCGTGGGCGCCGACGGGAACGGGGACCTGCTGCTTGAGGCGGCTGCCGCAGCCGGCGTGGACGCCTCCCGCGTGCTGCGCCGCACCGGCACCGCCACCGGCACGGCCATGATCGTGGTGGACGCGGCCGGGGAAAATACCATCATCGTTTCCCCGGGCGCCAATGGAACTGTCACCGGGGGTGAACTGCCGGCGGACCTGTTCGACGGCGCCGCCGTGCTCACCCTGAGCCTGGAGGTTCCGCTGGAAGCGGTCATCGCTGCGGCGCAGGCAGGGCACGACGCCGCTGCGCAGGTGCTGCTGAATCTCTCCCCGTACCGGGAGGTTCCGTCGGAGCTGCTTGAGCTGACCGATGTCCTGCTGCTGAACGCGCATGAGGCGGCACTGGTGACCGGTCTGGCTGATCCGGCGGCAGACTGGGAAGCGGTCATCGCTGCCCTCGCTGCACTGGGCGTGCGCCGGACCATCATCACCCTGGGCGGGGACGGCGCCGTCGTACTGGACGGAACCGCAGCAGGGGACGCGCGTGTGGTAGCTATTGCTCCCACGAAGGTGACCGCTGTGGACACCACCGGCTGCGGTGACGCCTTTACGGCTGCCACGGCGGCCCGGCTCGCTGCCGGGGAGTCTTTGGCCGAAGCGGCCCGGTTTGCTGCCCGCGCCGGTGCGCTGGCTGCCACCCGTGAGGGCGCGCAGTCCTCCTATCCGGTGCTGCGGGACCTGCTGGAGCAGGACGCCCTGAACTAGACCCGAACAGGCACGCAAAAGGCCCCGCACAAACCGGTGCGGGGCCTTTTGCGTGTCGCCGGGAAAGCAGCTAGGACCTTCGATCCTTTTGGTCCGCTGACCGCCGGCGGAACTGCTTCTTGACGGCAGCATCCACCTGGCCGGCCATCTGGTCTTCGTACTGTTCCTGCATGCTGTCCTGGACCTGCTCCGTCACGTGGGCGGTCAGCTGGTCGCGGGCCAGCTTCCGCTGCGCCTTCATCAGGTTATTGTGCTCCTGGTGGAAGGCCTTGGCCGTGGCAACGCACATCAGCAGGATCACCACGCTGAACGGCACGGCGGTCAGGATAGCCGCTGTCTGGATTGCTTCCAGGCCGTTGGCGAGCAGCAGGGCAATGGCCACCGCCGCGGCGGACAGGGCCCAGAAGATCCGGATCCAGTTCTTCGGTTCCACGTCGCCGCCTGTGGAGAGCATGCCGGTGACCAGGGCACCGGAGTCGGCTGAGGTGATGAAGAAGATGGCGATTAGTACGATCGCGCCGATCGTCAGCGCCGTGCCACCAGGCAGGCCGCCCAGCATGCCAAAGAGCGAGCCTTCCGTATCCACCGTGCCGTCGGCGCCCACCAGGCCGCCGTCGCCGAAGAGCTCACGGTGGATGGCGGTGCCGCCCAGCACGGAGAACCAGAGGAACCCGACGATGCTGGGAACCAGCAGGACGCCGGCAACGAACTGCCGGACGGTGCGTCCCTTGGACACACGCGCAATGAAGATGCCTACGAACGGTGCCCAGGAAATCCACCAGCCCCAGTAGAAGGTGGTCCAGGCGGCCTGCCAGGCCTCGCCCTCGGTGCCTGAGAAGGCCAGCGTGTTGAAGGTCAGGCCAATCACGTTCTGCAGGTAGTTGCCGATCGACTGCACGAATTCGCGCAGCAGGAACAGGGTTGGCCCGGCGAACAGAACGAACATCAGCAGCAGCCCGGCCAGCGCCAGGTTGATGTTGGAGAGCCACTTCATGCCCTTGCCCACGCCGGAGATCAGGGAAGCGATGGTGAGGGTTGTGATGCCGAGGATCAGCCCGACCTGCGTCATCCGGGTGGCCTGCATGATGTTCGCTTCTTCGAGGCCGGCAGAGATCTGCAGGACGCCCAGGCCGAGGGAGGTGGCCACGCCGAAGAGGGTGCCGACAAGGGCAACAACGTCGATCAGGTTGCCCCAGCCGCCGGAGACCCGGCGCGTGCCCAGCAGCGGTTCCAGGGTCCAGCGGATGGAGATCGGACGGCCGCGGCGGTGGACGGCGTAGGCAATAGAGACGCCGACGACGACGTAGATCGCCCAGGCATGCAGGCCCCAGTGCAGGTAGGTCTGGGTCAGCGCCTGCTGGGCCAGCTGGATCGGTGTGCCCTCAACTCCGGGACGCGGCGCTGCGAAGTGGTTCAGCGGTTCGGCGACGCCGAAGAACACCAGGCCAATGCCCATGCCTGCAGCGAAGAGCAGGGAGAACCAGGACCGGAGGGAAAACTCCGGCTCGTCCTCGTCCTTGCCCAGTTTGATGTCTCCGTAGCGGCTTAGGCCGATCCACAGGGCGAACACGACAAAGATGGCGATGGCAGCGACGTAGTACCAGCCGAACCATCGGATGACGTTGGCCTGGACGGAGTTGAACATTTCTGTTGCCGTCCCGGGAAACAGGATTGCGAAAGCCGCAAACACCACAATGATGCTGGCGGCCGGCCAGAACACCCAGCGGGCGATTCCGTTGCCAGCCCGAGCCGTGCCCGCAGGGGGTTCCCGGTCCACCTCGTTGGGAGACTCGTTCCCTGTCATGATCGTTTTGGTGTCTTCTCCGGTACCAGCGCCTTGTGTGGCGGTCATTCCCAGTTGCTCCTCCCGCGCTTTTTGCCAAGCGCTTCAGACTATTTCTGGCGGATGCTCTTGCTGCGGCGACTTGCACCGTCTATAAGCCTACTGAGTTACTGCTGGGTGCTGAAACCGGAAGTTTCGGTTTACTAGGAAATACGTTTCCGGCGGGTGAGGTGAATCGCGGCTCCGGCGGCCGCCGGGACACCCAGAGCCCACCATGGGAAACCGGGGTCCACAGTCCCGGAGCCCACCTCAACGTCGCTCTTTTCGGTTGTGGGAGGGGACTCGATGCGCTCGCCGCGGACCAGGAGGCGGTGGGAATTTACGCCGATTGGGGTGCAGGTCACCAGCGTCATCAGGTCCTTGCCCGGCTCCGGACGCAAGGCCAGCGTGTCCGCGGGTTCCACGGCTGTAATCCGGTCAACGCGGTAGCGCACCTGCTCATCCAGGACCGTGACCGAGAAGGTGTCGCCTTCGACGAGTTTCTCCAAATCGGTGAACAGCGTGGCATCCACCAATCCCGAGTGGGTAGTGAGCACACTGTGCGTGCCGGTTCCGCCCACCGGAAGCGCAGAACCGAACAGATGCCCCACTCCCTGGGACAGGGTTTCTTCGTCCGTTCCGTGGAAGACCGGAAGGTCGACGCCGATTGCCGGGATCTGCACACGCGCCATGACCCCGCCGGGCAGGCCGCCCAGCACATCACGGTAGGTCTGGGCACCACCGCCCACCGCGCTGGACGTTCCGTCGGATTCCAGGGTGTAGGGGTCGCGCAGCGGCCCCCCTGGAAGGTTGGCGTTGTAGGTGCGCGCCTCGGCCAGCATCTGTGCCCGTGCGGCTTCGGGCAGGCCCCGGGTCTCGTGGACGTAGGCATTGATCTGATGGGCATGGCTCCGGTCGGAGAACCAGGCTGCAGCGTTCGGATACAGCAGCACGGCAACGCCCAGGGCGGTAACGGCCACGGTCAGCAGCCGGCGCAGATCCCAGTGCCGGGTCCGGCGGCGGGCGGCACGCCTGCTTGTAGGTTCCATGACTGATCCTTCGTTGTCCCCGCTGGCAGTAGTTGTTTCAAACCAAAAACGACCAGGCCGGGGAGGGACGCCCTGCATCCTCCCCGGCCTGCCGTTATGCCGTTAGTTCCTGGCGCGGCGGCGCGAGTTCAGGAGCAGGACGACGGCTCCGCCAACCAGCAGGGCGCCGGCGGCGTAGAGCAGCGCGGTGCCGCTGCCGCCCGTCAGCGGCAGTTCGAAGCCGCCGTTGAAGGGAACGTTTTCCACCTGCAGGTCGATCCCGGCAGCCGTGGTGGCCGCGGTGACGGTGAATTCAATCGGCTGGGCCAGCAGTTCGTAACCGGCCGGAGCCTGGACCTCAACCAGGTAGTACTTCTGGAAGGCGGCGGCGTCGGTGATCTCCTGGCCGTTGGCCCAGTTCGAGTAGCGGAGCCCGGAGAGGGTCATGGTGCCGTCCGCGGCCGTGGTGAAAACTGTCTCGCCGCCCAGGGGAATCGGGTTGGTCCCTGCGACCGCGTCGGCCTGGCTGGCGAAGACGGAGAACTGCGCACCTGCCAGCGCCGCGCCGGCGTCGTCGGTCTTCTGCACGGTCAGCCCGCCCCATTTGGTGGTGACGGTGGGGGAGGGGGTG
>NZ_JAXIOM010000051.1:0-28034 GCF_049311025.1 Arthrobacter sp. 3Tela_A | reverse complement strand
CCCCCCGCCGCGCGGCGCCCCCCGCCCACCCGCCCCCGGGGGGGGGCGGGCCCCCGCCGCCCGCCCCCCCCGCCGCGCGGGGCCCCCGGCGGGGACGGTGACTCTGAGGAACTTGGTGACGCGGACGGCGAGGGTGCGGGTGCCTTGGCTACGGTCAGGGTGATGGTGCTGCCCTGCGGCACGTCGCTTCCGGCCGGTGCGCTCTGCCCGGTCACGGTGCCGGGTTCAACAACGCTGTTCTCCACTTCCTCCACCTCGACTCCCAGCCCGTAGGCCGGATCGGCGAGGTAGGCCTTGGCCTCGTCCACCTTGGTGTCCACCAGGTTGGGTACGGTGACCTTGCCGGTGGAGAGAACCAGGTCCACGGTACTGCCCATCTGGACCGACGTGCCGATTCCCGGCTTGGTCTCGATGACACGCCCCTCGGGCACTGTGGGACTGTTGGCGGTTTCGGAATCCCCGCCCTGCAGGCCAAGCAGCCGCAGAGTGTCGCGGGCCTGTGCCTCGCTCATCCCCGGCAGCGTATCGGGAATCTGGACGGCCGAAGGGCCCTGGGAGATAAACAAAGTGATGTCGCTGTCCAGGGTGACGGTGCTGCCTGCCTCGGGCTCGGTGCCAATCGCCAGGCCTGACTCAACGGTGTCGCTGTACTGGGGCTCGGTTACCGGGGCGCGGAACCCCTGTTCCAGCAGCGCATTGATCGCTTCCGTCTGCGTCATGTTCTCCACCTGCGGAATGCTGGCTGTGGCAGGCGGCGGAGGCGGTTGGTTGGCCAGGCTGTAGACGAACACCCCGCCTGCGGCGAGCAGGAGGGCAACAGCCACAAACAGCGTAATTATCCAGGCGCGGCGGCGTCCGCGCCGTTCCTGGCTGCGGTCAGTGCCGGAGGGCACGGCCGGGGCTCCGCCCTCCTCCAGATCGTCGGCGGACATGCTGGTGAGCGGACCGCCCTCCAGGACACGAGCCATGGCCCGCGTGCGCGGTTCGTCTGCGGGGACCTCGGATGCCGCCGGCTGGCGCGGAACCACCTGGGTCGCTGCAGTCCGGTAAGGATCGGCGGTGCCGTTGCGGGCAGAGATGAGCGCGTCCCGGAAGTCGTGGGCACTCTGGTAGCGCTCATTCCGGTCCTTGGCCAGGGCATGATCCAGGACGGAATCGAGCGCCGGCGAAACCTCGGCATTAAAACTGCTTGCCTTGGGCGGGGCCTCCCGGACGTGCTGGTAGGCAACGGAAACCGGGCTGTCCCCGACAAAGGGAGGACGTCCGGCCAGCATCTCGAAGAGCAGGCACGCAGCAGAGTACAGGTCGCTGCGGGCATCGACGGTTTCGCCGCGTGCCTGCTCCGGAGAGAGATACTGGGCTGTGCCAATGACGGCCTGAGTCTGGGTCATGGTCGCCGCTGAATCGGCGATAGCGCGGGCAATGCCGAAGTCCATCACCTTCACATGGCCGTCGTGGGTGACCATGACGTTGGCGGGTTTGATGTCCCGGTGCACTATTCCGGAGCGATGGCTGTACTCGAGGGCCGCCAGCACACCAAGGGTGTAGTCGATGGCCTCGTCAATGGAGATGTCCCCGGACTTAATCAGGTCCCTCAGGGTGCGTCCGGAGACGTACTCCATGACGATGAAGGGAAGGCGCGCATCATCAGGTGATCCGCTGGCCGGTTCCTGGTCCCCGGTGTCATAGACAGAGACAATCGACGAGTGGTTCAGGCCGGCAACGGCCTGTGCTTCCCTGCGGAACCGTGACTGAAAGAGGGGATCCCGCGCAAGATCCGGGCGCAGCACCTTGATGGCCACGGCCCGGCCCAGCCGGGAATCGCGGCCGAGGTACACGTCCGCCATGCCGCCTCGGCCGATTAGTTCACCGACCTCGTAGCGACCGTCAAGGATCCGGTCAGTGTTCAGCGTTGGGTGTCCTTTCAGGAAGTCCGCACTCATGGTGTTCAGGGCCCGTCAGGGTTTGAGTTTCCCGCGGCGCTGGGCTCGGGCGCACCTGTGGAGACAACGATCCTGACTGTCGATCCCCGGGGTACGGTGGCGCCCTGCTGGGGGTTGACGCTGATGACCTGTCCGTCCGGAACATCGGCCGACGGCTGCCGGACGACGTCGGGAAGAAGACCCGCATTGACGATCTGCTGGCTCACGGAGGATTCAGGCTGGTTAAGCAGGCCGCCGGGCACGGTTACCTGTTCGGGACCGGAGGAATAGGTGATGGCGACGGCGTCCCCGCGGGAAAGCGTTCCCACCGGATTGACGTCCAGCACTGTACCTTCGGGCTGGTCTGAGGGCACGGGGTTGCGGCTGACCGCAAGGCCAAGGCTGCTCAGTTCCTGTGAGACCTCATTGACGTTCCGTCCCTGGTACTGGGAGGCGTTGATGATGATCTCCGGCTCCTCCTCCGCGGTGGGGCTGGCGGAAGTAGGTGACGGCGACGGCGACGGCGAGCTTGGCGTCGGAGAGGAACTGCTGCGCGTGGGGCTGCTTGAGACAGAAGTCGACGGCGACGTCTTCGGCTCGTTGTTCCCTGCGGGATCGGAATTCAGGTTCAGCACGATCGCGGCGATGATGCCGGCCAGTACGAGGGCCAGGACGATGATGACCGGGATCAGCCATTTCCGCCGCTTGGGCTGATCCTCGTACTCGCCGTCGTTGTATCCGTCGCTGCCGTCCCCGTCCACGTCCTCATCCGTCCAGTCGCGGGATGCCGCCAGGGAGCCGGTCTGGTCTCCGGCGGATACGACGGGCATGGCTGAGGTGGAGGGAGCAGTGTCTACCACTCTGGTGGCGGACGTGTCGCCCGGCATCGGCACCGGGGCGGTGACGGCGCTGGTCGCTGCGGTACCGCCGGACCCGAAGAGGAGCATTCCAGGGACGGCCTGCTCCGCTGCAGCGATGTCCCCGCGGCGGATGGCTGCCACGGCACGGGCGAGGGCTTCGGCGTCGGCCGGGCGGTCGGCGGGATCCTTGGCCAGCATGGACATGATCAGTGCCCGCACCGGCGCCGGGATGGATTCCGGAAGCGGCGGCGGGGTGTCATTGACCTGTGCCAGTGCAATGGCGATCTGGGATTCGCCGGAGAACGGGCGGGTGCCGGCCAGCAGCTCGTAGCCAATCACGCCCAGCGCGTAGATGTCGCTGGAACCGGTGGCCTGCTGTCCGGTTGCCTGTTCCGGGGCAAGGTACTGGGCGGTGCCCATAACCTGTCCGGTGGCGGTGAGAGGAACCTGGTCGGCAAGGCGCGCAATGCCGAAGTCAGTGATCTTCACCCGGCCGTCCGGCATGATGAGCAGGTTGCCGGGCTTGACGTCGCGGTGCACCAGCCCCTGGCGGTGGGCCACAGCCAGGGCGGTGGCGGTCTGGCCGATGATCGAGAGGGTCCGGTCCGGGGACAGTACCTTTTCACGCTCGATGGTGGTGGAGAGCGGCTGGCCGGGGACCAGTTCCATCACCAGATAGGCGGAGCCTTCTTCCTCGCCGTAGTCGAAGACGTTGGCGATGCCTTCATGGTTCAGCAGTGCCGTGTGGCGTGCTTCGGCGCGGAAACGGTTGAGGAAGCCGGGGTCGCCGGTGTATTCCTCCTTGAGGATCTTGATGGCAACGATCCGGCCCAGGACCAGATCCCGGGCCTTCCAGACCTCGCCCATGCCGCCGATAGCTATACGATCGGTCAGCTGGAACCTGCCGCCTAAGGTGATTCCCGAAGTAGGCCTCACTTATTCAACACCGCCTCTAGGAGTTTTTGCGCGCTTGGAGTGGTCAATTGGGATCCGGTGGCCAGGTCAACGTTTTCCATCACGATGGAAATGACCACCTCTGGGTCGTCTGCGGGTGCGAAGCCGGTGAACCAGGCGTTGTCGCCCCGGTCCTGGACTTCGGCTGTGCCGGTCTTGCCTGCAACCCGAACCCCGGGAATCCGGGCTGCGGAGGCGGTGCCGTTCTCCACCACGCTGACCATCCAGTCGGTCAGCTGCGCGGCGGTGCCGGGGCTGATCGATTCGTTCAGGACAGTTGGTTCGGGTTCGTCGATCACCGATAGATCAGGTGCCCGTACTGACTTGATCAGATTCGGGGTCATCTGTACCCCGTTGTTGGCGATGGCAGCGGAAATCATGGCGACCTGGAGGGGGGTGGCGGTCACACTGCCCTGGCCAATTGAGGACAGCGCCAGCTCGGCCTGGTCCTCAGTCGTGGGGAAGTTGCTGGCGGTCACCGGAGTGGGAATGCTGAACGATTCGCCGAATCCGAATTTCCGTGCCTGTTCGGCCAGCGCATCCTGTCCAACATCCCACGCAATCTGCGCGAAGACGGTGTTGCAGGACTGCTCGAGGGCGAACTGGATGTCCGCCTCGCTGCGGCTGGCGCATGAACCGTTGGTGTAGTTGGGCAGCGAGATGGTCGTTCCGGGCAGGGGAAGGGCGGACGGATTCGGAATCACCGAATCGGCATTGAACTTGCCGGTTTCCAGGGCCGCCGCGGCGTCGACGAGCTTGAAAGTAGATCCGGGAGCCAGCAGGGACTGGGTGGCCGGGTTCAGGTACGGGGACAAACCCGGAACGGTCAGCAGCTGCTCCATATTGGCGTTCGCGATCTCGGTGTCATGCCCGGCCAGCAGGTTTGTGTCGTAGGACGGTTTGGACACCATGGCCAGAATGTCTCCGGTCTTGGGATCCATCATCACGATCGATCCCTTCTGGCCCTCGGGAATGAGGTCGTAGGCAAGGCGCTGAAGCTGCGGATCGATGGTGAGTTCAACCGAGGCTCCCTCGGCCTGCGCGCCTGAGAACATCTGGACCAACCGGTCGTAGAACTGCTGGTCGCTGTTGCCCGTCAGCTCGTCATTCATCGCGAGCTCGAGCTGGTAGCTGCCCTGGGAGAGCGAGAAGAATCCCGTGAGCGCTGAATAGAGCTCTGGATCGTTGTAGACCCGCTGGTAGTTGAACTGGTCGTTCGAAGGCACTGACTCGGCGATCGGTACACCGTCAACCAGAATGGACCCCCGGTTCTGTCCGAAGTCCTGATACAGGCTGCGGCTGTTGATCGGGTTCTCATTCAGCTCATCTGCGGCAAAGAACTGCACGTAGGTCAGGGATGCGAGGATGGCGAGGAACATGGCCAGGGCCACGATCCAGCTGTTGCGGATTGCCTGGTTCATGCGCCTGTCACCTCAGTTCTTCCCTTGTCCCGTGTTTTTCCCTTACCGCCCGCTGGTGCTGTTGCCAAAGCGGGCTCCATATCCGTAAGCAGGCCGGTAGCCGCCGGACGCCGCGCGGCGTCGGAGATCATCAGCAGGAGGGCCACGATGATCCAGTTGGCCAGCAGCGAAGAACCGCCGGCGGACATAAACGGCGTGGTCAGGCCAGTCAGAGGAATAAGCCGGGTGACGCCGCCGATGACCACGAAACACTGCAGAGCGATCGTGAAGGACAGCCCGCAGGCCAGGAGCTTGCCGAAGCCGTCCCTGGTTCCAAGGGCGGCGCGGAAACCGCGCGAGACCAGCAGCACGTACATCAGGACGATCGCAAAAATGCCGATCAGGCCAAGTTCCTCGCCGAGGGCGGCAATGATCATGTCCGAGTTGGCATAGGTGACCAGATCCGGCCGGCCCTGGCCCAGTCCGGTGCCCGTCATGCCCCCGCTGGCGAGGCCAAACAGACCCTGAATTACCTGGTAGCTGCCGCCCGGGACCCGTTCGATCACCTCAGGATCGAAGGCGTTCAGCCAGCCGTCGATGCGCAGGGCAACGTGGCTGAAGAGCTGAACGGCAACAAAACCGCCGGCGGCGATGAGGGCCAGGCCGATCAGGACCCAGCTCACCCGGCTCGTCGCGACGTAGATCATGGCCATGAAGAGGCCGAAGAAGAGAATTGAGGAGCCAAGATCGCGCTGGAAAACCAGGACGCCGATGCTCACGGCCCAGGCGGCCATCATGGGCCCCATGTCCTTGAACCGGGGGAGCTGCAGCGGCCCCACCTTGCGTCCTGCGAGCAGGATCAGGTCACGGTTCGCGGATAGATACCCCGCAAAGAATATAGCGAGGGTGATCTTGGCAATTTCACCGGGCTGGAAGGTTCCGAACCCAAGGTGGATCCAGATCCGGGCTCCGTTGATTTCCTGGCCGATGGGGGCAGGCATCAGGGGCAGCAGGAGCAGCACGGCACTGACGATGAGTGAGATGTAGGTGTACCGCCGAAGGATGCGGTGATCCTTGATCAGGAACAGGACCCCAATGGCCGCCGCCACGGCCAGCGTGCTCCAGAGCAGCTGCCGGTCAGCGGCGTCGGTGCCTTCAGCGATGTCCAAACGGTGGATCATTGCCAGGCCTATGCCATTAAGGGCCGTGACAATGGGAAGTATTACCGGGTCAGCATATTTAGCCCGAAAGCGCAGCACGAAGTGGAAGGCCAGGACCAGTGCTACGAGGGTTCCGCCCTGGACCCAGAAATCGGAGTCGAAGGCACGGTCTTCGTCGATCCCCACCAGCATGTTCGCCCCTATGCCGACGGCGAGGGCCAATACCAGCAGGACGGCCTCGACGTTGCGCCGCGGCTTTGCCGGAGCTGCGAGTTCTGACATCACTGCTGCCCTCCACATGGATCGATGGCGGGAAGATCGTCCCCGTCTCCGGCTGCATCAAGTGCCTCCGCCAGAGGCGAAGGGGTTGCAGACGGGGCGGGCTCCTCCGGCTGCGGGCACAGGATTGCCTTGGCAGTGCCGCGCAGCTGGTCAACGATCTGTTCCGCATGCACCAGGTCCCTTGCCGGAACGGTGTCGTTGACGCGGCTGCGCCAGTAGGCCGGGAGGCTGTCCACCGGAATGTTGGTGGTTTCCGCAACCTGGGAGAGCTTGATGGGGCCCAGTGTCTGCGAGACGCCGTTGTAGATGGCAACGCGGTTGTCTGCCGAACCCACGTAGTAGCGCGTCTGGGTCCAGGCATAACCGACCCAGAGGACGGAGGCGAGCAGTGCAGCGATGACGGCCAGGACAACCAAGAGGATCCAGCGGCGGCGCTTGCGCGGCGGTTCAGGCTGCACCTCGGGAGTGCCGGCGTCGTCCGCTTTGTGCATCAGCAGCCGTGCTGCCCTGCGCTCAGCGGACCGCTTGGTGACAATGGGAATCTGCCCGGTTTCGGTGGCCAGCGAGGCGGCGCCGACCAGCAGGTGTGGCCGGGAGGCCAGGTCCCGGCGGATTACCTCGGCGCGCACAGGGCTGTCTGCCCCGCGTTCGGGATCGTCCTCCGGGGCGCCGTCCAGATCCGCGGAATCGGATGCTTCGGCAGCAGCGGCGCCTTCCGGTGCCGGCTCCTGAACAGCGGCGGTTCCCGCAGTGACGGGCGCCGGTTCCCTGACCGGGGCTGGAACATCCGCTTCGTCCGCCACTTCGATGATTGCCACGGTCACGTTGTCCGGGGAGCCGCCTGCCAGGGTGAGTTCCACAAGGGTGTCCACGGCGGTCTCAAGGTTTGTGGAGTCGCGCAGTACGGCTTCAATGTCGCTGTCCCGCAGGACGGCATTCAGGCCGTCGGAGCACAGCAGCCATTTCTCGCCCGGCTCTACTTCGAAAGTGGCCAGGTCCAGCTCGGGGCTGGCATCGACGTCGCCCAGGACGCGCATCAGCACGTTCTTATGCGGATGGACCTCGGCGTCTTCGGGCCGCAGCCGGCCTTCGTCGATGAGCCGCTGCACAAAGGTGTGGTCGACGCTGATCTGTTCGAAAACGCCGTCCTTGAGCCGGTAGGCCCGTGAGTCGCCGATGTGGGCCAGGGCAACACGCTCCCCCTGGAGGAGCATGGCAGTCACCGTGGTGCCCATGCCGGAGAGTTCCGGAGCAGTGGTGACCAGCTCGGAAAGCAGTGAATTGGCTGCCTGGATCTCGTCGGCCAGGACAGTGACGGCCTGGTCATCCAGGTCCGGGCGGTCCAGGTGGACCAAATCCAGCACGGTGGAAGCCGAAGCTACATTGCCGCCTGCGTGGCCGCCCATCCCGTCAGCAACGACAGCCAGGTAACGCCCAACATAGGCGGAGTCATCGTTCTTGAAACGAACCATGCCTACATCGGAGCGGGCAGCGTACCGAAGGACCAGGGCCACTGCTATGGCCTCAATTCAATGACTGTTTTGCCGATGCGGATCGGCACTCCGGGGTCAACGGGCTGGGCACGGGAAAGCTGGGAACCGCCGAGGAAGGTGCCGTTGGTGGACCCTAGGTCCTCAATGAACCAGCGGCTGCCCTGCGGGAAGAGCCGCGCGTGGCGGCCGGAGGCGTAGTCGTCTTCAAGCACCAGGGTTGCTTCCTGTGCACGTCCCAGCAGGATCGGGCTGGAAGCCAGATCCAGTGTGGTGCCGCGCAGGGGACCCTCAGTAACTACCATTTGGCGGGCCTGCACCTTCGCCGGCGGCGGTGCCTCACGCTCCAGGGCGGGATTCTTCCGCACCTGCCGGGCTGTTGGCGTGCCGGTGCGGTTGCGTGCGCCCAGGACCAGGTCCCGGCGGATAGCGCCGACCACACCAAGGACCATGACCCAGAGCAGAATCAGGAAGCCGTAGCGCAGCAGCGTCAGGGTGAGGGAACCGTCCATCAGCGTCCTCCGGAGCGGACGGGCAGCAGGCGGAAAATGATCCGCGTCCTGCCCATGGCAATCGTGGAGCCGTCAGTAAGAATGGTTTCCCCCTGGACTTTCTGGCCGTTGACATAGCTGCCGTTGGTGGAACCGAGATCGACCGCGCGCACCGTACCGCCGTCGGTCCGGATTTCCAGGTGGCGGCGGGAGACTCCGGTGTCGTCCACCAGGATGTCCGCTTCCGAAGAACGGCCCAGTACGACTGAAGCGGCGTTCAGTGAGTACCGCTGGCCGTCGATGTCCAGCACCGGCTGCATCCTGGAGGGACTTTGGCGCGGAGCAGGTGGCTGCGGGGTCCGGGTTCCGGAAGCCCGGGATTTTTCCGTGGCGGAATCGATCTCCAGCGAGCCGGGCTTCAGTGACGAGTCGCGGGTGAAGGAGACACGAACGGCGCCCTGCAGGGTATAGGACTGGCTGCGCGCGTGCTTGATGACGACGTCGCACAGCTCTTCAGCGAGCGGCGCGCCCCATTCCTGGGCACGGGCAAAATCTTCGTCGGAAAGGCGCGCGGTAAAGACGTTGGGAGCGAGCGTGCGCCCCTGTCCGAGCGTCATGGACTTCTCGTCCAGCTCGCGGCGGAGCGCAATGGCCAGTTCAAGGGGCTCAACGCGGCCGGAGGACCCGCTGGAAAAGGCGCCGCGGACCATTCGCTCAATACCGCGTTCAACGTTGTCGAGTAGGCCCATCTCCGCCTCCTTTCCCTGTTCTTGGAACTTTCCTGGCCTTGCCCCGTGCCTGCGTGCAGCCTGCTTTCCTGTCGGACAGCAGGCCGGATGCCGGTCGGGCAGGCGGTGTCCATTCCGATACTACTGGGGTCAGCTTGCAATTGTCTTAACACCCTAGCGGTGTCCCCCGACCAATCCCCGCGCTCCCCTGACGTGCAGATGTCCACTCGGCCCGGGCGGCCGGAGGGTGGTTTTGGTCCCGGAGGAGCACGAACATCCGCGGATTTCCGCCCCGGCGGGACGCTGCTTTGGTCTGTCTGAGGGCCGTTTAGGTGTTTCGGGAAAATGCCGGTATGCTTGATTCTGCTGTTCCCGAGGAATCGGGATGTGAATCTCACACTTTGGTGTGAGGGAATGCGCATCCGGAGCCGAGGGAGATCACTTTGCGCGAGTGGCGGAACGGCAGACGCGCTGGCTTCAGGTGCCAGTGTCCGAAAGGGCGTGGGGGTTCAAATCCCCCCTCGCGCACAAATAGAGAATCACCCCGGTCATTTGGCCGGGGTGATTTTTTTATGTGCTGCGGCCAGACGGCCCGGTCCGGAGTCAGCACTTCTTCCGTGCGCGGTGCACACAGGAGGTGAGCTGTACTGCCGACTCCGGACCGGCCGGGTGCTGCTAGCTGCGGGGTTTCCTGGCAGCTTCCTGCTTGACGCGCTGGTTTTCGGCGCGGACCGCCGCGAAGCTGGCGCGCTCGGCAACCAGCCATGCGGGCGGGGCGGCCAGCAGTTCGCTGATCTGCGCGGTGGTCAGCGGATCCGTGATGCCGCCGCGGGCGAGGCCGCCAATTGAGATGTTCAGTTTCTGGGCAACCACGGGACGCGGGTGGGGGCCGTTGCGCCGAAGCTCGGCGAGCCACTCCGGCGGGTTGGACTGCATCTCATCCAGCTGTGCGCGCGTTACGGGGTTGTCCTGGAACTCCTGCGGAGCAGCGGGAAGGTAGATGCCCAGCTTCTTGGCAGCCGTCGCAGGCTTCATGGACTGGGAAGATTTTTCGGGGGTCATAGATCAAGGGTATCCGCAGCCCCGGTGGAGCAGCGGTGGGCTACTGTGAACAGGTGTCCCAAGAGTCCCCGCAGCCGGCCCGCCCGGCAGTTCCTCCGCTGAAAATCTTTTACGTCCCCGGTGTTACCCCGGGTAAGTGGATAGCACGGTGGACTGATCGACGCGGGCGTGCGCTTCAAGCGCTGCAGGCAGATGAGACACAGGTGCTGGAAGACCTGCGCAGCGGTGCCGCAGACCTGGTTTTCCTCCGCATCCCTGAGGATGGATTCGAACGTCCGTCGGATTTGCATGCGATCCCGCTCTACCGCGAGCAGCCGGTCGTAGCGGCCGCGAAGGATCATCCGCTGTCCGCATTCGATGAGGTCCAAGCCACTGACCTGGCTGGTGAAAACATCATGGATGCCGGTGAGCTGGGAACAGCTGCAACTGCCCTCGAGGTAGTGGCGTCCGGGGCGGGCCTGCTGATCCTTCCCATGTCCGTGGCCAGGATCCACTCCCGGCGGGACGTCCTAACCCGCCCGGTCCACGGTGTGGCTGGAACCCGGATCGCGGTGGCATGGCTGCAGAGCACCGAGGATCCGGACGTTGAGGAGTTCATCGGCATAGTCCGGGGACGCACTGCCAACAGTTCCCGGCAGCCCTCGGCCCAGGGTGAGCCCTCGAAGAAGGTGCGCAAGAGCACAGCCAAGGCTCCGGCGTCGGACTCGCGGGCTGCGGGAGGCAAGGGCGCAGGAAAGCCGGGCAAGGCAGGTCAGGGTAAGCCAAAGGCAGGCAAGCCCGGTGCAGGCAAGCCCTCCCGGCGCAGGCCGGGGAAGGGCCGGGGCTAGGAAACACCCCCGTGCGGCTAGATCAACCAGCCGCGCAGCGCGAGGAACCCCGCCTCGATAACGCCGTAGATCGCGTAGACGGAAACCGGCACCATAATGGCCCATTCCCGCCAGGAGCCGGCCCGCCCAATGATCGGTATCGACAGGCATCCGCTGGTTTTCCAGAGCTTGGCTACAAACGGCATGGAGGCAATCCTCCGGGGCCGCTTAATCCTTAGCGGCCACAGGATCATCACCCCCTGATGGGTCAGCAGGTCACCGACGATGTGGACTGCAACACCCAGCCCCACAGCCAGCGGCAGCCAGCCGTTGTTCTCCGGTGCGTACAGTGCGATGAACAGCGAGAGCAGGACGGCCAGCAGCCAGCTGCGGCCGGCACCTCCTGCAATCTTCAGTGCCTTGAGTGCAAAGCCCATCAGCAGGACGGACAGCAGGCCCGCTCCGACCTCTATGGTGCCAAGCGCGCCAACCTCGGTGGTCAGCTCGCCCAGGGCTCCCGCCAGGGCAACAAACACGGCCAGTCCCAGAAGGGAATGTGTGCCGCGCCGGTGGCCGCCGCTGATCCGCTCCGTGATCCTGGCCAGAATCCTGGTGACCGGGGGCAGCGAGTTGGCGATTGTCCCGCTGTGGTGGTCCAGATCCGGCAGCAGCGCGGCTCCCGCGGTGAGCAGGGCTCCGCTGACGACTCCGAGGGGACTCACCGGATACAGGCCGAATGCGTAGGGGGCTGTTGAGGCTACGGCTACCCATGCCGCTGCGCCGCTCGCGGCGTGATGGCCACCCATCATGGTGTCTTGCTTTCCTTCCGGGCAGTCCAGATAAAGCCGGTGACCCGGCATACCCCTAATACTTCCAGCTGCCTCTGACATTGCCCGCCGGGCAGGCCCCGGACGGTTAGGAACCGGCCAGCAGAAGGCCCTGGAGTATTTGTGCGCAGATGTGGCCCGGGGCCTCGAGAAAGTCCACGGTGAGCCCGTCTTCGTCCGCATCCAGGGGCTCCAGGGCTTCCAGCTGGGAGGGCAGCAGGGACACCGGCATGTAGTGTCCGCGGCGGGTTTCCATCCGCTTGGCGAGTACATCGGGCGCACCGTCCAGATGAACGAACTGAACCCGTCCTTCGGCTCCGGAAAGGACATCGCGGTAGCTGCGCTTCAATGCGGAGCAGGCCACGATCGTGGAGCGTCCATTCCGCGCCTGTGTGCTCATCCAGCCGCGGATGGACTCCAGCCACGGCCAGCGGTCGTCATCGCTGAGCGGAACCCCGGAGGTCATCGCCGCAATGCTGGCGGCGGCATGGAACTCGTCAGCTTCCGCCGCAATCCAGCCCAGGTGCTCGGAGAGCGTGGTGGCGACGGTTGTCTTGCCGGATCCGGCAGCGCCCATGATGACTAAATGGCGGGGCACATGGTTCAAGTACTGCTCCTCAGGACGCCGTTGTCGAGCGAAGACGTGCGGGCACTTCGCCGGGAAGTCAAAGGTATCACCATAGGCTGGCGAGAGGCTGTGTCCAAAGCTACGCTGGGGGCAGCGGGCCCAGCCCCCGAAGCAACGTGAAGGACGTGCCTTGCAGGACAGAGTAGTTGTTGAGCAGGACCGCCCTGCCGCAGAAGTGATGAACAACAGGATCATTGAAGTGGTGGGCCGGGACATAGTGACCGGGGTGACCAGTCCCGGCAGCCGCCTCACCCTCGAGGGCCTGCAGGAGAAGTTCGGTGTCTCCCGGACGGTGGTCCGGGACTGCATGCAGATCCTGGAAGCCATGAACCTGGTGTATTCGAAGCGCCGGATCGGTCTGGTGGTCCAGGACCCCTCGCGCTGGAATGTTTACGACCCCCGGGTCATCGGGTGGCGGCTTTCCGGGCCGGGCAGAAGTGAACAGTTCCAGTCACTCACTGAGCTGCGGATCGCCGTCGAGCCACTGGCAGCCGCGGGGGCTGCGCGCCGCGCGTCCCCCGATCAGCGTGAGCGGCTGGTTCTGCTGTCCCGCCGGATGCGGGAGGCCGCCGCTGACCCGGAGGCGTTCCTTGCCGCTGACATTGCGTTCCATGCCCTGCTGCTCCAGGCCAGTGGAAATGAGATGTTCGCTGCGCTCAGCGAAGTGGTTGCCGAGGTGCTGTCCGGGAGGAGCAGGCAGAACCTCATGCCGTCCGGGCCCCGGCCGGAGGCGCTGGACGAGCATGAGGCGGTCGCAGCAGCCGTCGCAGCCAAGGATCCCGCTGCAGCCAGGGCCCGGATGGCGGACCTGCTCCTCGAGGTGGAAGACGCGATCCTCCACCACGAGTGATGCCGGAATCTCCTAGGTGGTGGCAGCCGTGTCTGCTCCCTCGGGGCTGACCACGCTGGCCGTCGGCTGCAGGTTCTCGGCGTCGACCATCCAGGCGTACTGCTCCAGCTTGCCGATGAATCCGTGCAGGATGTCCGCGGTCGTCGGGTCTTCCTCATCAACCTGGTCGTGAACGTCGCGCATGGTCTGCACCGTGCCGCGGAGCAGCCCCACCACCAGGGTGACGGTGTCCTTGGTGTCTACCAGTCCGGCCGGGAAAGGTGGCAGGGACGTGCCTTCGGCCACGGCGGTGCTGCGGCCGTCCGGCACAGCCTGGAGGGCACGCATGCGCTCGGCCAGCTCGTCGGCAAACAGCCGGGCGTCGTCGATGATTTCGTCCAGCTGGAGATGGAGGTCGCGGAAGTTCTTGCCCACCACGTTCCAGTGCGCCTGCTTGCCCTGCAGATGCAGTTCGATCAGGTCGACCAGCACGGCCTGCAGGTTGGTGGTCAGCTGCTGTGATGCCTTCATTGTTCCTCCTGTGTTGACGAACCAAGACTGTAAAGCTTCTGCGGAATTCGCTCCGCGGAAGTTCGATATAAGCAAGCTTACCTTTAGCTTGTGATCTGTTGTCCACTTGGTTACCGTGGGACCAGAGGGTAATAAGCCCCCTTACTATCGGAGGTTCGTTCCGTGAGGAACAGCGCAATCCGCGACCGAAGGGACAGTATGAGCACCGTAGAAGAGTCAATTGACGTTGCAGTACCCGTCACCACTGCCTACAACCAGTGGACGCAGTTCGAGTCCTTCCCCCATTTCATGAAGGGTGTCGAATCCGTCACCCAGCTCTCCGACACGGAATCCCGCTGGGTGACCAAAATCGGCGGGGTTGAGCGGACCTTTGACACGAAGATCACCGAGCAGCACCCCGATGAGCGCGTCGCCTGGAAGAGCACCGACGGCAAATCCCAGGCAGGAGTAGTGACATTCCACCGCCTCAGCGCCACGGAAACCCGGGTCAGTGTCCAGTTGGACTGGGATCCGGAAACCTTCGCCGAGAAGCTCGGGTCCGTGGTGGGCGCAGACGACCACCGCGTCAAGGGTGACCTCAAGCGGTTCAAGGAATTCATTGAGTCCCAGGGTTCCGAGACGGGATCCTGGCGCGGGAACGTGGACGCTGCCCCAACAGCGGCCACAGGCGCGGGTCTGAAGGCCGCCCCAACGGCCGACCCCTCCCTGGATGACCCCGAATCCGGCGGACCCCGGGCAGCCGGCGTTTAAGCCGGGCGCATCCGCAGCAGGCCCGGCACCTTCTCTTCGGAGGTGCCGGGCCTTTTGTCTGCCGTTATGCAGGATCGAGCCCCTTCACGGCCGGTCCTTCAAGTACTTCGCCGTCCGCAGAGAAGCGTGAGCCGTGCAGCGGGCAGTCCCAGGACGCCTCCGCGTCGTTCCAGGCCAGAACCCCGTGCAGATGGGGGCAAACCGCCGAGCGGCGCGTTGTGACCCCGTTTACCGTGCAGACCGCCACGGGGGAGCCGCCTTCGCGCACCACAACGCCGAGGCCTTCAGGCGGCTCGGCTCCGGCGGTCCGGGAGAGTCCTCCAGCCCACCCGCTGATCATCTGCAGGCCCACCTCGGCGTTGTCCTTCACCGTAGTGACGGCGTCGGGAAGGCTGACCTTCGCCTTGTAGAACCCTTCGTCCGGATCAGCGTTGCCTAGGATCCGCGCCGACAGTGACAATGCTGCGGCAACACCGTTGGTCATGCCCCACTTATTGAAGCCGGTGGCGGCGTAGATGTTCTTGCCCAGAAGCGGCAGTTCACCCACATAGGGGACAGAGGAAGCCGGTGAATAGTCCTGTGCGGACCAGTCATACCGGGCCTGATCCACTGAAAAGTTCTGCCGGGCCCATTCATGAAGGCCGTTTACCCGGTCCCTGGTATGCGAGGCACGCCCCACCGGATGGCCGTTGCCGCCCGCCAGCAGGTACTTGGTCCCGTCTACCACCACAGTGCGCAGTGACCTCGAAGGGGAATCAGCTGAAAGGTACATGCCTTCGGGGACCTCGCCCGTGACGGGGAAGGCGCTGGCATAGGACCGCATCGGCTTGACGACGGCGAAGTAGCCGCCGCGGTCAAGGATCGGAATGCCGGTGGCCAGGACCACCTGCGCGGCCTCAAGGTCTCCGGGTGAGGCCACCACCCGTACCTTGCCGGTATCCGTGTGGTGGACTTCCGTGACCCTTACGCCTTCGAACAGTGCTCCGGAGAGTGAACGGAGCTCAGCGGCCAGAGCTGAGAGCGCGTGCAGCGGATGGAACTGGGCCTGATCCGCCAGCCGCAGGGCTGCCTGTACCTGAAATGGCAGCTCCGTCTCCGTGGTGCTTTCGACGGCCAGTCCGGCGGCCCGGCAGGCATCGCGTTCCTCGGCGAGGGCGGAGGCACCGTCCGGGGTGACGGCGTAGGTCCAGGCATCACGGACCTCATAGCCCACGCCGGCGCTGTCACAGAAGCGCAGCAGCCATTCCTGTCCCCGGCGGTTGGCTGCGGCATAGGCTGCGGCAGTGGATACGTCATGGTGCCGGGCCACTTCGGAGAGCACGGTCCCCTGCAGCAGTGAGATCTTCGCGGTCGTGTTTCCAGTGGTCACCGCGCCGGTTCGACGCGCCTCGATGACCGCTACCCGCTGCCCGCCGCGGGCAAGCATGACGGCGGTGGACAGTCCGGTCAGACCGGCGCCCACCACCACCGTGTCATAGGACCCGCCGGGCGCGAAGGTGTCGGTTGGGATGGTGGGGGAGGTATCCAGCCAAAGCGATTGCATGTGCTTCCTTCCTCAGGGTTGGCCTCCAGCCCATAGCCCCTGCGGCCCTGAGTCAAGAGGCGTTCCGGGATCGGGCTGTCCACGGCCTGGCAGTTGATAAGCATGCTTCCCATGGAGTGGGGACTGTGCCACAGTTTAACCGTAGGTTTCAGGCCTCCGTCTGGCCGGAGTCCAGCATTCTCCCTTGGAGATAAGGAGTTGGCCATGTCTTATGCAAGCAGCAGCCGAGGACTTTCCGCCCGCAGAACCAGTGCCCAGATAGCCGCCATTGTTTTCGGCATCGTCTTCCTGGCAATTGGCGTCCTTGGTTTCATTCCGGGAATCACCACGAACTACGGCGCGCTCTATTTCGCCGGGTATGGGTCTGAGGCTGTTCTGCTGGGCCTCTTCCAGGTGTCCATCCTCCACAACGTTGTCCACATGCTGCTCGGGTTCGCCGGGCTGTGGATGGCCAGGAGCAACTCATCCGCCCGCACCTACCTCATTGGCGCCGGCGTGCTGTACCTGCTCCTGTTTATTTACGGACTGATCATTCCGCTGAACTCGGACGCCAACTTTGTTCCGTTCAACTGGGCGGACAACTGGCTTCATCTGTTCCTCGCCGCAGTGATGATCATTCTGGGATTCGTTCTGGGATCTGACCGCTCCCGCGGCGCGAGCCGCGGTCCCAGCCGCGGATCCCCGGGTGAGGGCAGCATTCCGAACTAGAACCCAACCAGGAAAACGGGCGTGGCCGGCTGCGGCCGCGCCCTTTCCGCTGCCCTGATGTTGTTACGGCTTTTCCCCGTCCTGGCCGTACAGCATGTAATTTAGGAAGCACCCTTATCCAGGACGGAGGCAAGGCCAGTGTCGATCCCCCAAGACCCTATGCCTGCTGCAGCTTCGCATGCACCGGGCCGTGCCGGCGGCAGCACGTGAGCGCCCCGGTACTGCTTAGCGCTGACACACCTGCAGCGCAGCTGGACGCCCTCTCCGAGATCATGGGCCTGGCCCGGGGAACTGATGGTTCTGCGGTGACCTCGCTGCTGCTCCTCAAATCCGCCACCGACGCCGCGCCGCTTCCCGGTGAGGGAAACACGCTGGCCCTGCTTGAACTGCTGGCTACGCTGGGCGCGGCTGATCTCACCGCCGCCCGGGTGGTGGAACCGCACCTGGACGCGCGTGCCATCCTGGCACAGGCGGCGCAACTCCCGCCCGATGGCGGCAGGGCAGACGGCATCGACTTCGCTTCAGGGTCCTGGGGCGTCTATGCCGCCGAGGGTCCGGGAATGGCCCTTACCGCCACAGAGCACGACGGCGGCTGGCAGCTTTCCGGCCGCAAGCCCTGGTGCTCCCTGGCAGACCAGCTGGACTACGCCGTGGTGACTGCCCATACAGCGCACGGCAACCGCCGCGCATTTGCCGTGGATCTCAGCAGTCCCGGGATCCAGCCGGCCGAGGGACTCTGGATCAGCCGCGGCCTGGCCGCGGTCAACAGCGGACCACTGGACTTCACGGATGCACCCGCTTATCCCGTAGGCCGGGACAACTGGTACCTGGAACGGGACGGATTCGCCTGGGGCGGGATCGGCGTCGCAGCGGTCTGGTACGGAGGTGCCGTGGGCGTTGCCCGGCGGCTGCTCCAGGCAAGCCGGCAGCGGAGGCCTGACCAGATTGCGCAGGCACTCATTGGATCAGCCGATCTTTCCCTGCAGTCGGCGGCCCGCGTCCTGGCAGCAGCGGCGGCCGACATAGACTCCGGCCGGGCAGCGGGAGCGGACGGTGCCCTGCTGGCCCAGCGGGTCCGCGGCGTTGTAGCCGATGCTGCTGAGCGGGTACTGAGCGCCGCCGCCCACGGTCTGGGGCCGGGACCGCTCACTGCCGAAGAGCAGCATGCCCGCCGGGTGGCGGACCTGCAGGTTTATGTGCGCCAGCACCACGGTGAACGCGACCATGCCGCACTGGGCGGAATGCTCCTGGCCCGGGAATCAGCCCCGTGGTGAGTTTCACCCACCGGGACGCCAGCCAGGATGAGGCCCTCTGGCTCCAGGCCCTGGAAGGCGCACCGGGCCTGCAAACGCTTCTGCCGGATATTCCGGAGCGACTGGTTGTCCTCGCCGCGCATCCCGATGATGAGACCCTGGGCGCCGGCGGACTGATCGCAGCACTCGCGGCTGAGGGAACAAGCATTGACGTCATTGTCGCAACGGCCGGCGAGGCGTCCCATCCGGATTCCGCAACCCATACTCCGGAACGCCTGGCACAGATCCGGGAACAGGAACTGCGCGACGCCGTTGCGGCACTGGCACCGCAGGCACGGGTCCGCCTGCTGGGCCTGCCTGACGGAGGCCTGGCGGGCTGCCGTGAGGAACTGCGCCGGGCGCTGGAGGAAGCAGCGGACTCCGGCACCGGGCCCCTGTGGATTGCTGCACCCTGGTGGCACGACGGGCACACGGACCATGACACAGCCGGGGAAGTGGCTGCAGGGTTCGCCGAAGCGGTACGTATTCCCCTGCTGGAATATCCAATCTGGCTGTGGCACTGGGGAACACCCCGGGACATTCCCGAAGACCTCTGCGTCTTCCCCCTCGGTTCCCGGCCGGCGCAGGCCAAACGGGCGGCCATGAAGGCACACCACAGCCAGGTGAATCCGCTCTCTGACCGGCCGGGAGACGAGGTCCTGCTGGGTGCCGAGGTGCTGGCCCACTTTGAACGGCCCTTCGAGTCCTTCCGCGTCACGGTGCCGCCCAGCGCCCGGCGGGTGTTCGAGGACCTGTATGCCGGGTCCGTGGATCCCTGGAATTTCGAGGGGAGCTTCTACGAGTACCGGAAGCGGGCGCTCACCCTTGCCATGCTGCCGCGGGAGTCGTTTGGCAGGGTTTTTGAACCGGGCTGCTCGATTGGTGTACTGACCGCCGAGCTGGCACGCCGGGCCGAATCCGTGACTGCCATGGACATCAGTGCCCGGGCGCTGGAACTGGCGCGGCAGCGGGTCGGGTCCGCGGCCGGCGTCGAACTGGTCGAAGGGAGTATTCCGGAGAACTGGCCCGCCGGCACCTACGACCTGGTGGTCATCTCCGAGATCGGATACTTCCTGAGCCGGGCGCAGCTGCAGGAGACCGTGAAACGTACAGCTGCGTCCCTGGCACCTGACGGCGTGCTGCTGCTCTGCCACTGGCGGCACCCCAACGAGGGCTGGCCGCTGACGGGGGATGACGTTCACGAGGCATTTCTGCGCGACAGCGGACTGGAACGGCTCAGCGCGCACATGGAAGCAGACTTCCGCATCGACGTTTTGGTGCCGCCGCCCGCCGAGTCGGTGGCACGCCGGGAGGGACTGCTTTGACGCCTGACCACATCGGCGTCGTCATTCCCGCCCGGGATGAAGAAGAGTTCCTGCCCCGCTGCCTGGCGTCCGTGGCCGCGGCTGCCCAGGTGCTGGCTGTTCCTGCCCGGGTAAGCGTGGTGGTGGTGCTGGATTCCTGCACCGACGGGTCTGCAGCTGCCGCTGCCGGGGCCGGACTTCAGCTGGGACTTGAACTGCACCTGCTGGAGACCCAGGCCGGGAATGTTGGCGCCGTTCGGGCTGAAGGAGCTGCCGCAGTTCTGGAAACCGGTGCCCGCTGGATAGCGAATACGGACGCGGACACGGTTGTTCCGGCGAATTGGCTGCAGACCCAGGGGGAGTTGTCTGCGGGTGGCTACGGACTGGTGCTTGGCACGGTGGTGCCGGATGCCAGGGATCTGGAGGCGAGCCACCTCGCACTGTGGCAGTCCCGGCACACCCTGGCGGAGGGGCACCCCTATGTCCACGGCGCCAACCTGGGATTCTCGGCTGAAGCTTATACGGCTGCCGGCGGCTTCCGCCCGGCCACAACCGGTGAGGATGTGGACCTGGCTGACCGGATCAAGGCAGCGCAGGTGCCATGGATCGCGACCGATTGGATCCGGGCTGTGACTTCGGGCCGGACGACTGGCCGGGGACCCGCCGGCTTCTCCGGCTACCTCCGCGGGCTGCTGAACTAGCCCTTTGCGGGTGGTGCGTGCGCCGCGTGCGCTCTAGCGTGGGGGAATGGACTCTGAGCAAATCCACGCACAAATCGAACGCCTGGTTGAACAGGAGCAGTCGCTGCGCAGCGCCGGACCCGGCGCCAGCGCTGAATCCCATGCCGAACAGCTGCGCAGCATCGGTGAACAGCTGGATCAGTGCTGGGACCTTCTGCGCCAGAGGCGTGCCCGGATCGATGCAGGCGAGAATCCGGACTCCGCCGCGGTGCGCCCGGTCGGCGAAGTCGAGGGCTACCGGCAGTAGCCGTTCTTGCAGTTCCCCGGCCGGCTAACGGGTTAGGGCACGCACCAGGGTGGCTGCACCCACGGTGCGGCGGAACGGACTGCGGCCCCGGAAGGTTTCTCCGGCGGCCCACCACATCATGGCGCCTTGGCTGGCCCGGTGCAGCACGTCCCGGTAACGCGGGGTCAGGGCCATGGCTGAAGCGGCACCAAGTCCGGCCCAGGCCATCATGGGCAGGTTTGGTGGAAGGAAAACGGTCTGCCGTCCCCTGCGGTCGCGGAAGTAGCTGGTAACGCCCATTGTCTACGCGCCTTTCCTTGTTTTGCGGCCGGAGGACTTTGCTGCCGGCTTCTTGGCTGGTTGTTCCTTTTCCTGCTCCTTCGCTTTTCCGGACGCCGGCTTCCTGCCCCGGTTCTTCTCGACGCTGCGCCGCAGCGCCTCCATCAGGTCCAGGACCTTCCCGCCCTCGTCCTCCGCCTCTTCGCCGAAGGTCTGCTCAGTGTCCAGGGCTTCGCCCTTCTCAAGCTTGGCCTCAATGAGGGTGCGGAGCTGCTCCTGGTATTCGTCGGTGAACCCGGAAGGATCAAAGTCGGAGCTGAAGGAGTCCACAAGCGCCGAAGACATCTCCAGTTCCTTCGCGGAGATGCGCACCGACTCCTCCAGGGACGGGAAAGCAGCTTCCCGTACCTCGTCCTCCCAGAGCAGGGTTTGCAGCGTCAGTACGTCGCCGCGGACACGCAGGGCGCCGAGCCGGCTCTTTTGCCGCAGCGAGAACTGCACGATTGCGGTCCGGTCCGTGTCCTCCAGGGTGCGCCGCAGGAGCACATAGGACTTGGTGGACTTTGAATCCGGTTCCAGATAGTAGGTGCGGTCAAACAGAATGGGGTCGACCTGGTCGCTGGGGACGAACTCCACCACCTCGATCTCCCGGCTTTTCTCCACCGGCAGCGACGCCAGGTCCTCGTCTGTGAGCACGACTGTCTGCTCGCCGTCGTCGTAGGCCTTGGCGATGTTCTTGTACTCGACCACTTCACCGCAGATTTCACAGCGGCGCTGGTACCGGATCCGGCCGCCGTCCTTCTCATGTACCTGGTGCAGGCTGACGTCGTGGTCCTCGGTCGCGGAATATACCTTGACCGGCACATTGACCAGCCCAAACGCAATGGCACCTTTCCAGATGGCTCTCATGTACCAAGTGAACACCAAGCCGGCTGAGAATCTCCAGACTTTTGATCAGGGCGCTCCGGCAACCGGACTGTGCTTTTGAGGCACCTCTTGGCGGACACCGGGCCGAGCCCTACCCTATTGAGCAATTCACCGGTGCTCGGGCCGGTCCACTTCTCACCCCCGGGAGCACCATCATGATCCAAGAACCTGACCTGGACGCACTCCGCGGTGCCGTCCGGGGCATCGTTTCAAAGCCCGCAGAGGGCTCTTATGCGCAGGACACGGCAGCGTTCAATCTGGCCCAGGTCCACCACCCCGACGCCGTTCTGGGCGCCCTGGACGCCTCGGATGTGCAGGCCGCCGTCCAGTGGGCAGCTGAGCGTGGAATTCCGCTGGCGGTGCAGGCCACCGGCCACAATGCCGCGTCACCCATGGATGAGGGCCTGCTCATCAACACTTCACGTCTGCAGGACTTCGAGCTGGACCCGGAACGCGGAACCTTCACCGTGGGGGCCGGCGTGCGGTGGGACGCGGTGCTGGGGGAGCTGGTGCCGCACGGCCTGACCGCCGCCCACGGATCGAGTTCCCGTGTGGGCGTGGTCGGCTACACGGTCGGCGGCGGACTGCCGCTGATGGGACGCGCCCTGGGCTTCGCCTCAGACCATCTGCGCAGTTTCGACGTTGTCACCCCGGACGGCACCCTGCGCAGCGCTGATCCGGAAACCGAACCGGAACTCTTTACCGCCGTGCGCGGAGGTAAGGGCAATTTCGGAATCATCACCCGCATGAGCATGGCCGCAGTACCACTGGGAGAGTTCTACGGCGGGCAGCTGGTGTACCCGGAAGAGGGGGCGGGCCAGGTCCTGGAAGCATTCCGCCGGTGGGCTCCCGGCCTGCCCGGTGAAGCCTCCGCCTCCCTGGCCTTTATGCACCTTCCCGACGTGCCGTTCCTGCCGCCGGAACTGCGGGGAACCGCGCCCGTGATTCTCCGCTTTGCCCTGTTCGGCACTGAGGAAGAAGGGGAGAGGCTGCTGCAACCGCTCCGTCAGCTGCCGGTGGTCAGCGACACGGCCGGGCCCATGGATTACCTTGGCGTGGACGCGGTGCACAGTGATCCGGCAGATCCGGCTCCTTCCATGGAACGGGGCATGCTGCTCACGGATCTGGACGACGACGCCGCTGCCGAGCTGCTGCGCCAGGTTGGCCCCGGCTCGGGAACACCACTGGTTATGCTGGAGCTTCGGCTGCTCGGCGGTGCTCTGTCCGAGGAACCTCCGTTCCCCGATACGGTGTCCGGCCGAAGCGCTGCGTACCACCTCTTTGTTCTGGGTGTTCCGGGCCTGCCTGCACCCGATGAGGTGGAGGCAGCCGTGGCTCGCCTGGCTGTTGCCTTCGAGCCCTACGCAGCGGGGAGCCTGATCAACTTCCACGGTCCGGCCGGTGACGAGCTTGACCGCGCACGGGCATGGGAACCTGAATCCTATGCACTGCTCCGCAGTGCCAAGGCCGCCTGGGATCCGCAGAACCTGTTCCGCTACGGACATGCTGTACCGCCAGTTGGTTTAATGGACACGGCAGCCGGCTGAAATCCCGCCGGCCCGGAACGAACAGGCGGCATCAAGTAACCATGGATGGTCAACCCCGGGCCCTGGAAGAACTCACCGTGGGCCAGGTTGCCCAGCGCAGCGGCGTAGCCGTTTCAGCACTGCATTTCTACGAGCGGCAGGGCCTGATCCGCAGCCGCCGGACCAGCGGCAACCAGCGGCGCTTTGACCGTTCGGTCCTGCGCAGAGTGGCCGTTATCCGTGCAGCCCAGCGGGCCGGCATTCCCCTGTCGCATATTGCTGCAGTGTTTGCCGAGCTGCCGGAAGACGGGATCCCGGATCAGGAAGACTGGCGGAGGCTCAGTGCCGCATGGCGTGCGGAACTGGATGACCGGATAGGCCAGCTGGAAGCGCTGCGGGACCGGCTGGGCGGGTGCATCGGCTGCGGATGCCTGTCCCTGGCCGAGTGCAGCTTCATCAACCCGGACGACGCGTCAGGCCGCGGTTTCCGCGGGGCACGGCTGCTGGAGCCCGACTCCTGATTTGACCTCAACTAATGTTGAGGTTCTACCGTTGAGGCATGACTTCAACGGCAGTGACTCATCCTGTGGTGGATGAATTCAAGGATGCGTTCCGGGGCCACCCGGCAGGCGTCGCAATCATTACCGCCACCGGTACCGAGGGCCCGGTGGGGCTGACCGCCTCTTCCGTGAGTTCCGTTTCGGCGGTTCCGCCCATCCTGGCGTTCTCCCTCGCCTCAGCCCAGGGATCGGCGGGTGTGATTGCCGGCGCGGACACCATCGTGGTCCATCTGCTTGGTGCTGACAATGCTGAGCTGGCTTCGCGCTTCGCGGCCCGCGGGGCTGACCGTTTTGGCCCGGATCTTGACTGGAGCACCCTGCCCGGCGGGGAACCCCTGCTGGGCGGTGTGCCCAAGGCGCTGCTCTGCCGGATTCTCTCCCGGACGCAGGCGGGCAGCTCCACCGTCATTACCGCCTCGGTCCTTGAGATCCATGCCGGCCCGGCAGCAGCCCCCCTGGTCTACCACGACCGCACCTATCACCACCTGGGTTCCCACTCGGCGCTCCGCTTCCCCTAATAGAGAAAACCCTTCCCGGCAGCAGTCGAGAGGGCGGCGGCCACCCGCGAAAGCGCAGGGAGCTCAACCCGCCACTGCTGCCAGAACAGGGGGACATCAAGGAAGGCGTCCGGGGACAGAAGAACGAGGGATCCGTCAGACAGCAGTTCCCCGGTCTGGAGGTCCGGGAGCATGCCCCATCCGAATCCCAGCCGCACAGCCTGCAGGAAGTCCCACGATGCCGGCACATAGTGCCTGGGCGGATCGATCCCCGGCCCAAAGGCCGTCTCAAGGAAACGGGACTGCAGGGCATCCCTGCGGTTGAAGACCACCACGGGGGCCTGCGATGCCGACGCCGCGTCCCAGCCGCCGGAGAAGAACCGCCGAACAAAACCGGGACTGGCGGCGGGGCGGTACCTCATGGTTCCCAGCGGGGTGACCGAGCAGCCCTGGACGGGTTCCGGACTGGAGGTTACTGCAGCCATTGCCGTGCCGTTCCGCAGGCTGTCCGCCGAATAGTCCTGGTCCTCCAACGCGAGCTCGAAGCTGGTTCCTTCGATTTCCGCCAGCGCCGGCAGCACCCAGGTGGAGAGCGAATCTGCGTTAATTACCAGTTGAACAGCGCTGCGTCCCGGCTGGCTCTTCAGACCGAGGCGTTCCACGGCGTCGTCCTCCAAAGCGGCAATTTGCCGTGCCAGCCGCAGCAGGACTGCCCCCGGTTCAGTGGCGGACACGGGCCTGGTGCGCTTGAGCAGTACGCAGCCCGTCCGCACTTCCAGTGCCTTCACCCGCTGGCTCACAGCCGACGTCGTCAGGTGCAGTGCGGTGGCCGCCGCATCGAAGCTGCCGTGGTCCAGCACTGCCGCCAAGGCACGCAGCTGGTCCGCATTGAAGTCCATGTTAAGGAATCCTAAAGATAGTTCAGAATAATTAGCTAGTCACGGGTCAGTTGTCCCTCCAAACTTGTACATATGGACTTTTCGAATATTGCGACGCTGGCGGCCGGTTTTGGCAGCGGCCTGGCACTGATCGTGGCCATCGGCGCACAGAATGCTTTTGTGCTGCGCCAGGGGCTTCGGCGGGAACACCTCCCGGCCGTCGTCGCCGTCTGCATTCTCAGTGACGCCGTCCTCATCCTCGCCGGAACAGCGGGCATCGGGCGGCTGACGCAGAGCGCGCCGCTGGTCCTGGACATTATTCGGTGGGCGGGTGCCGTGTTCCTCCTTGCCTATGCGTTCCTGTCACTGTGGCGGGCCATCAACCCAACGGGCCTGCAGGCGGCCGGCGAGGGAAAGGGAACGCTGGCCGCCGCTGTCCTGACCTGTCTGAGCCTGACCTGGCTGAATCCCCACGTGTACCTGGATACGGTGGTGCTGCTCGGTTCACTGGCAGCAACACATGGAGTCGATGGGCGGTGGATCTTTGCAGCCGGTGCCGTCGCGGCCAGTACGTTCTGGTTCAGCCTGCTCGGGTTCGGTGCCCGGCTGCTGGCTCCGTTTTTCGCCCGGCCCCGTTCGTGGCAGATCCTCGACGCCGGGATAGCTGTCTTTATGGTCGTGCTGGCAGTGAGCCTGATCAACGCTTCGCTTTAGTTCCACCTGCGGCGCCACGCGGTGTGTGGTGCTAGTCTGCGCCAAACCGTGCCCGGCGCCGGTGCCGCGGGTGGTGGTGCGGGGAGGCGGCGGCGAAAGCTACTCGGCCTTTTGCCGCAGCGGTCCGCTCACGGACGGCAACGTGGTTTCGGGTACATCCCCAGGAACCACGCTGGACGGACGCGCGGGTATGGCCGTCCTGGTGGTGGACGGGTACCTGGACGGAGCGGAGCTGTCCGGGAACGCGGAAATGATCCACGAGAACGTCCTTCTAACGCCCACGCATCCGCCGGCGGCAGGAACGCGCCGGGACAAGCTGGAAGCCGCTATCGGCAACAACGCCTGGCTTGGCGGCGGGGTGATCGTGCTGCCCGGAGTGAGCATCGGGGAGAATACTGTGGTGGGCGCGGGGGCGGTGGTGACCCGGGACCTGCCGGCCAACGTCGTCGCAGTGGGTAATCCCGCCCGTGTTGTCCGGGACCAAAGCTAACCCTGCCCGGGAACGGCTTGGATTTGGGTGTTGATGAGGATCTCTGCCGCCTGGCGTGCCTGCTGCGCGGCTTCGGGGGAACCTGAGATAGCCGCCGTCGTCTGGGCGCCTTCAGCCAGCAGGGCCAGCTGCGGTCCGAGCGCCGGGTTGCCGCCGGCATCGGCGACGAGGCGGGCCAGTACCTGCTGGAAAGATTCCTTGTGGGCCCGGGTGCGCTCGGCAATGTCCGGTGACTGGCTGCCCAGCTCGCCGAAGGCGTTGATGAACGCGCAGCCCCGGAAGGAATCCTCGGCAAACCAGTCGGCCAGGTAGTCGTAGACAGCCAGCAGCTTGCGGCGGGGGTCTGCGGCGTCGTCGATCCTCTTCTGAAGACCGGCGGTCCAGATTCGGTGGCGCCTGTCCAGAACCGCGAATACTATGGCCTGCTTAGACGGAAACAGGGCATAAAGCTTCTTCAGCGGCAGGTTCACCTCGCGCCTGAGTTCGGCCATGCCGACCGCCTGGATGCCGCGCTCGTAGAAGAGCCTGTCGGCTACTTCGATCACGTGTCCGTGTTCGTCATTCGGGTCCATAAGACAAGTGTAGTTGCTTTGAGAACGATCGTTCCCTATAGTTGGGGGCTCAGAGAATGATCATTCTCACAGTTCAATGAGAGGAGCAGCGCCATGGGACGTATCAGCGTCAGCACGGAGAACAGCAGTCCGATCGAGCTCTACTACGAAGACCACGGCAAGGGACAGCCGGTGGTTCTGATTCACGGCTACCCGCTGGACGGGGCGTCCTGGGAAAAGCAGACGGCCGCTCTGCTGAAGGCCGGTTACCGGGTCATCACCTATGACCGGCGCGGTTTTGGCCGCTCGGACAAGCCTGCTGAAGGCTACGACTACGACACATTCGCCGCAGACCTGAACGCCGTGCTGAATACCTTGGACCTGCATTCCGTGGTGCTTGTGGGCTTCTCCATGGGAACCGGGGAAGTGGCGCGGTACCTCTCAACCTACGGCTCGGACCGTGTGGACAAGGCTGCCTTCCTGGGCTCACTCGAGCCATACCTGCTCCAGACCGAAGACAACCCGGAGGGTGTTCCACAGGAAGTCTTTGACGGACTGCTTGAGGCTGCCACGGCGGACCGGTACGCCTTCTTTACCGAGTTCTTCAAGAACTTCTACAACTCGGACGAATTCCTGGGCACTCCGCGGCTCAGCCAGGAAGTGGTCAATGCCGGCTGGAACCTTGCCTCCTCGGCAAGCCCGATCGCCTCACTGGCTGCACAGCCCACCTGGCTCACCGATTTCCGCGACGACATCCCGAAGATCGAGGTTCCGTCGCTGATCGTTCACGGCACCGCGGACAACATCCTTCCGATCGATGCAACCGGCCGCCGGTTCGCGAAGGCGCTGCCCTCCGCCACGTATGTTGAGATCGAAGGCGCCCCGCACGGGCTGCTCTGGACCCACGCACAGGAAGTGAACGAGGCGCTGCTCTCCTTCCTGGCCCAGGACACCAAGCCGAAGACCCGCGAAGTTCCCGCCGAAGCCTAGAAACTCCGCTAAGGACCCCGCCCCCCCCCGGGCCGGGGGGGGGTGCATGTAGGGCCCCATTGTGGCGGGGGGCGGGGGGGGCCCGGGGG
>NZ_JAXIOM010000050.1:0-30899 GCF_049311025.1 Arthrobacter sp. 3Tela_A | reverse complement strand
GGGGCGCCGCCGGGGCCGCCGCGCTGGATTGCGCCCCGGTGCGGCGGCCCTTCTCCTGGTCCTGGCGGGGTGCTCATCGCCCCCGGCAGCAGAGTTGGAACCCGGTCCTTCCAGCTCGCCTCCGTCTGCGGCGGCAGCTCCGTCGCCAGCTGCAGGCACTTCCAGCCCATCGGCTGCGGCAGCACCCGCGCCGTCACTTCCGCTGAGCCTGCGGATACCGGCCACGGGAACTGAAAGCTCCCTGCTGCATCTGGGCCTGCGCGAAGACGGTTCGCTGGAGGTTCCCCCGGAAGGGCCGGGAGCACCGGCAAGCTGGTACACCGGATCGCCCGTGCCGGGGCAGCCCGGCCCCGCAGTCCTGCTGGGACACGTCAATGCCACCGGTGGCGGTCCCGGAGTCTTCGCTGATCTGCGAGCCCTGCAGCCAGGCGATCTGATCGAGGTCGGCAGGGAGGACGGGAGCATCGTCCAGTTCGTGGTTGAACGGGCCGAACAGTACGGGAAGGACAACTTTCCAACCCTTGAGGTCTACGGCAATACCGACGGCGCGGAACTGCGGCTGATCACCTGCGACGGTTTTGACCCGGCCACCGGAACCTTTGATGACAATTTTGTGGTGTACGCGGCGCTGACAGGTTAGCCGCGCGTGAGGCGGTACTTCAGCCCCAGCCGCACCGAGGACCATTCGCTGTCCAGAATGGAGAAAACCACCACATCGCGGCGGGACCCGTCCAGCCAGAGTTCGTTGGAGCGCAGCACGCCGTCCTGCTTGGCGCCGAGGCGGGCGATCGCGGCCCGGGATGCGTGATTGTGCCAGTGGGTGCGGAACTCGACGGCGATGCAGTCCAGTGACTCAAAGGCGCGGGAGAGCAGCAGGTACTTTGTTTCGGCGTTGATCAGCGTCCGCTGCGCGCTGGCAGCCAGCCAGGTTGAACCGATCTCAACCCGGCGGTGTTCGGCCTTGATGTTCATGTACGTGGTCATCCCGCACAGAGCTCCGGTATCAAGGCGCCGGATTGCCCAGGGGGCCATGGTGCCCGCCGCCTGCTGTTCCAGCCGCGACTGCACTTCCGCAGCCATGCCCTCCGGGGTGGGGATCCGCGTGTACCAGAGGTTCCAGAGCTCTCCGTCCTTCACGGCGCTGTCCAGTTCGGGGACGTGCCCGGGGGACAGCGGTTCCAGTCGGACGGTGCTGCCCTCGAGGATGACTGGAGTGGCAAACGGATTCGTGCTCATGCGTTCATCCTAGGCAGGGGAGGGAATTATTGCGGGCAGCCCGCCGTTCGTTTAGTAGATGCAATAACATGTATCTATCGGATGCGAGGAAAGGTGGCCGTTGTGGCCGAACGCAGGATTGTCGCCGTAACCGCCGGGCTGGGTGTCCCGTCCTCAAGCCGGATGCTGGCCGACCAGCTGGGGGCAGCCGCACAGGCCAGGCTCCAGGAGCTGGGCCACCACGCCGTGCTCACCACCTACGAACTGCGCGAGTATGCGGTGGACATCGCCAACGCGATGGTCTCCGGCTACGCGGCCCCCAAGCTGGAAGCCCTGCTCAATGAAGTGGCCGACGCCGATGCCCTGATAGCCGTCTCGCCGGTCTTCAGCGCGTCCATCAGTGGACTTTTCAAGTCCTTCTTCGACGTTATGGACAAGAATGCCCTCGATGCCAAGCCGGTCCTGGCCGGCGCGACGGGCGGCAGCGCCCGGCACTCAATGGTGCTGGACTTCGCCCTTCGTCCGCTCTTTGCCTACCTTCGGGCACGGGTGGCACCAACGGCTGTTTATGCTGCTCCGGATGACTGGGGAGCAGGAAGCGGCGGCATCTCCGCCCTGGATGATCGGGTCCAGCCTGCGGCTGCTGAACTGGTGGCCCTGATGGGTGACGCACCAGCCCGGCCGCGGCGGAATTCAGGTGAATCGCTGCCGTTCGAGCAGCTGCTGGCCCAGATCCAGCCCCGCAGCTAGCATCCCGGTAGGGTGGAATGTGATCCATAACCCATAACTGTGCCGCGTTCCTCCCGCGGTGCGGCCAAAACAAGGACCACAACGTATGCCCGAGAATGAAGCTGCATCCGTGTCAGGCCTTCAAATCCTTCAGCGGGGCACCCTGAAGGACGGTGCGGTGGAAGCGGTCCGGTCAGCGCTGCTGGCCGGTGACATGGTGCCGGGCAGGATTTACTCCGCCAACTCGCTGGCCGCCCGGCTTGGTGTCTCCAACAGTCCGGTCCGCGAAGCGATGATGGAACTTGCGGGCAAAGGGCTGCTGGAAGTGGTGCGCAACCGCGGCTTCCGCGTTGTCGAAATGACTGATGCGGACCGCCGGGAGGTTTACGACCTGCGCCTGCTGGTGGAAGTGCCTGCGGTGGCGGAAGTCGCCCGCCGGGGACTTGCCGCGGATGATGAACCTGAACTTCGCCGGCTGCTGAAGCAAGTGCTCGCGACGGCGGATTCCGGTGATTTGCGCGAGTATCTGGACGCTGACCAGGCGCTGCATATGCGCGTTGTTGCGCTGCTGGGAAACCGCCGGCTGTGCGGCATTGTTGAAAACCTCCGGGACCAAAGCAGGGTGCGCGGGTCATACCGGCTGGCCGAACGCGGCATGCTGGCCCAAAGCGCCCAGGAACATGTCCCCATTGTGGAGGCATTGATCGCAGGGGATGCGGACGCGGCGAACTCCCTGATGATTGAGCACCTCGCTTACGCCCGTCCCTGACAATTCCTTCCCGGCACTAAATTCCCCCAGCCCTTCCCTCGGTTGAAGTGAAGTGTTATATATAACCCATAACCATGAGCGCGTTTTGATGCCCATGAATTGGTTTTCGGGTTACCACGCTTCTTCCGGTGCTGTTGGATCGCTGCAACGGCATTTTCTTTTCCGTTGCGACCGAGGGGCCTTCGATGGCGAACCAAGTGGTATCCGTTGCCTGCGAGACACCGCAGCCGGCCCGCGCCGGCGTCGTTATTATTGGCGGCGGCATCATGGGTGCCAGCATCGGCTTCCATCTGGCAGCAGCCGGTGTCAGCGGCGTGGTGGTGGCGGAACGGGCTGAGCTGGGAAGCGGTTCTTCGGCCAAACCCCTGGGAGGAGTCCGTGCGACGTTTTCGGACCCGGCAAACGTGGCCCTGGGTAAACGAAGCCTGGATGCCTACAAGAGCTTCGGCGAGCACTTCGGCGCGGACATTGGATTGCGCGAGGTCGGCTACCTGTTCCTCTGCCGCAGTGAGGCCGAAGTGCTGGACTGCGAGGCCGGCGTGGCGGTCCAGAATTCCTTCGGCGCCAACAGCCGGATGATTTCCCCGGCCGAAGCCGCACGGCTGAACCCCTTCCTGGATCCGGGAGCGCTGCTGGCTGCTTCCTACTCTCCACAGGACGGCTACGCCGAACCCGCCCGGGCAGTCGCCGCCTACACGGAAGCAGCCAAGGCTGCGGGGGCCGTGTTCCTGACCGGCACCGAGGTCCTGGAGATAGAACGCGGTGCCGGGGTGATCCGCTCCGTGACGACAAATCGAGGAACAATCCGGACCGACGCCGTCATCTGCGCCGCGGGCGCATGGTCACGCCGGGTTGGCCGGCTGGCGGGAGTCGAACTGCCCGTCACCCCAGTCCGCCGGCAAATCGGCATAACAAAAAAGACCGGGACGTATCCCGAAGTTCCGTTCACCCTGGACCTGTCCACCACCATGTATTTCCACAACTGCGCGGAAGCGCTGCTGCTGGGGATTTCAAACATGGAGGAGCCGGGGTTCAACCGCGATTTCAATTTTGAATGGCTGGCGGAGTTCAACGCGGCCGCCCGCATTTGTGCGCCGTCCCTGGTTGAACCGGATCTTGAATACGGCTGGGCGGGGCTGTACGAAAACACCCCGGACCACAATGCCCTGATTGGTGCTTCCGCGGAGCTGCCCGGGTTCTTCTATGCCACGGGGTTCTCCGGCCACGGTTTCCTGCAGGCCCCTGCCGTGGGAGAACTGATTCGGGACCTGTATCTGGGGAAGGAATCCTTTATGGACCCCTCCACGTTCTCCGCCACCCGGTTCCGCAACGAGGACGAGTCCCTGGTGCGGGAGGTCCACATTATCTGACTCCGTCATTTGACCGCGCCCAGGCAGTCGACCGGCACGCACTCAGCTACAGGGAAGGACCAGAATGGGTTTTCAAGAGCTCTGGCAGCTCAGGGCCGAGTTCGCCCGAAGGCTCTCAGCCATGTACGGCACCGAGGTGCCGGCCTACAACACCCTGGTGGAGGTCTCCACCGAAGTGAACCAAGCCCACCTGCGCCGGCACGGAGCTGAAGCGGAGCGGCTGGGCAGCATCGACCGGGTCACCGCGGAACGGCACGGCGCTATCCGGGTCGGGTCCGAGCGTGAACTGGCCCAGGTAGCCCGGGTCTTTGCCGCTTTTGGCATGTACCCGGTGGGCTTCTACGACCTGCGCGATGCCGCCAAGGCGGCAGTTCCGGTGGTCTCGACGGCGTTCCGTCCGGTCAACCCTGATGAGCTGGCCCGCAACCCGTTCCGTGTCTTCACCTCAATGCTTGCGGTGGAAGACACCCGGTTCTTCGACGAACCGCTGCAGCGCGAACTCGCGGCATTCTTCGACCGGCGTGAGCTCTTCGGACCGGAACTGCTGGAGCTGGCTGACCAGGCAGCGGCGGGCGGGGGACTCGACGGCACCGCAGCCGAAAGGCTCCTGGACCTGGCGACGGCAGCGTTCGAACTCTCCTCCGAGCCGGTGGACCACGACTGGTACCGGAGGCTGGAAGCGATCTCCGCCGTCGCCTCGGACATCGGCGGAGTGGGCAGCACCCACATCAACCACCTCACGCCCCGGGTCCTGGACATCGATGCGCTGTACGCAGGCATGGAGGCGCGGGGAATCGCCATGATCGATGAAATCCAGGGGCCGCCGCGCTGGGACGGTCCGGATGTGCTGCTGCGCCAGACCTCCTTCCGTGCACTGGGTGAGGAACGGCTGTTCCGGTACGCGGACGGCTCGGTCGGCAAGGGCGAGCTGCGCGTCCGGTTCGGCGAGGTGGAAGCACGCGGCATCGCCCTGACACCCGCCGGACGTGAGCTGTACGACCGAATGGTCCTCGAAGCGGACGCCCGGCTGGCTGCGGCCCCGGCACTGGACCGCCGGAGCGTAGCCCGGACGGTCTGGGAGGAAAACCTGCCGCGGACCGAAAAAGAACTGTCGATCCGCGGGCTGGCGTACTTCACCTACACGGCGAATCCGGACGTACCCCTTGCCCCGGACCCCGTGACCCTGCCGGAACTGATTCAGTCCGGAGCCGCCGTTCCCGCACCGATTGTCTATGAGGACTTCCTGCCTCGCTCGGCGGCCGGAATCTTCCAGTCCAACCTCACGGATGAGGGCTCCCGGAACGACGCCGCACAGGCAGCCGGGTATGACATGCCACGGATGTCCGCCATTATCGGCCGGCCGGTCCACGATCCGTACGAGCTTTATCAGCAGCAGCAGGACGCCTCCGTCCGCGCACTCGCGGACGCCCTCGGCGTCTCCATCGCACCGCCCGCAGTTACGAACACCGCGGCACCCGCCGCCGGCCACTAACAGACAGGAACCCAGGATGACTTCCACTACCCAGGCCACAGAGCTGGCCCGCCGTGTCCAGGATGCGCTCACTGCCTGCGGCGTCACCGAAGACGCCTACGGAGAGGAGCACATCACCCGTACGCCGCTGACCGGTGAAACCCTGGCCAGCCTCCGGAGCACCTCGGGGGACGAAGTGGATTCAGCCATTACCGCAGCCCACGAAGCGTTCCTTCTCTGGCGCGAAGTGCCGGCACCCGTGCGTGGAAACGTGGTCAAGCGGTGGGGGGAACTGCTCACCGAGCACAAGGAAGAGCTGGCCGCAATTGTCCAGGCAGAGGCCGGGAAGATCACTTCCGAAGCCCTGGGCGAGGTGCAGGAGATGATCGACATCTGCGACTTCGCCGTCGGCCAGTCCCGCATGCTCTACGGCAAGACCATGCCCTCCGAGCGCCCAGGCCACCGGCTGATGGAAACCTGGCACCCGCTCGGTGTTGTCGGTGTCATCTCGGCCTTCAACTTCCCGGTTGCCGTCTACTCCTGGAACACCGCGCTGGCACTGATCGCCGGTGACACGGTGGTCTGGAAACCGTCAGGCACCACCGTGCTCTCCGCCCTGGCCACCAACGCCCTGCTGGCCCGGGCCGTGGCGGAAAGCGGCGCACCTGCCGGAATTCACCAGCTGATCGTCACGGACCGGACCGGTGCGCAGCGCCTTCTTGAGGACCAGCGCGTTGCCCTGGTCTCTGCGACGGGTTCCGTGCGCATGGGCCGGGAAATTGCGCCGAAGGTCGCTGAACGGTTCGGGCGGACCATCCTGGAACTGGGCGGGAACAACGGGGCGATCGTCACCCCCAGCGCAGACCTGGACCTGGCGCTGCGGGGCATCGTGTTCGCCGCCGTCGGAACCGCCGGGCAGCGCTGCACCTCCATGCGGCGGCTGATCGTGCACGAATCGATCGTCGAGGAACTGACGGCGAAATTGGTTGCCGCCTATTCAAGCCTCAGCATTGGCCTTCCCCTTGAGGAGAAGAACCTCGTGGGACCGCTCATCAACGAGGCCAGCTACACGGCGATGCAGGACGCCCTTGCCCAGGCACAGGAGGAGGGCGGCACTGTGCTCACCGGCGGGGAACGAGTGCTGGCGGAAACCTACCCGGACGCCTACTACGTGCAGCCAGCGATTGTCCGGATGCCTCAGCAGAGCGCGGTAGTGCATAACGAAACTTTCGCCCCAATCCTTTACGTCATGACCTACACGGTCTTTGACGAGGCAATAGCCCTCCACAATGCCGTGCCTCAGGGCCTTTCCTCTGCGGTTTTCACCCAGGACCAGGCTGAGGCGGAGCGCTTCCTGTCCGCTTCCGGTTCTGACTGCGGCATTGCCAACGTCAACATCGGAACCTCCGGGGCGGAGATCGGCGGGGCGTTCGGCGGTGAGAAGGAAACCGGCGGCGGGCGCGAATCCGGCTCGGATTCGTGGAAGGCCTACATGCGCCAGGCCACCAACACGGTCAACTACTCCGGTCAGCTGCCACTGGCCCAGGGGGTTGAATTCCTCTGACCCGGGGCCCGGTGCACCCGGGACGCTGACACGGTGCAAGGCACAGACCTAGACTGCTGGAAGGCCAACACCGCAACGAGCAGGGGCGAATGCCATGCCTGATGATGCCGCACCGGTCATAACCATCCTTCCCGAACCGCCTACCTACCTGGTTGATGCCGTGCGCGACGGCGGAGGTGTTACCGCACCGCTGTCGGAGACGACCTCAGGGCTGGTGGTGCTGGCCGGCGAACCCCTGGAACACCTGGCAGGAGCGCTGCGGAAAAACCCCGGGATCCGCTGGATCCAGGTCTACCTGGCCGGCGCGGATCAATGGGTTCCGTTGATGCGCCAGTATCCGCAGATCCGCTGGAGCAGCGCAAAGGGGGCCTACAGCCAGCCGGTGGGGGAGTACGGGCTGACCCTGACGCTGGCCATGCTCCGTGCAGTGCCCACCTTCGCCAGGGCGAAGGCGTGGGGCCCGCCGCAGGGCACGTCCCTGCACGGCAAACGGGTGGTCATAGTGGGCGCCGGCGGAGTGGGCCGGGAGATCCTGCGCCTGGTCAGCGTCTTCACCCCTCACATCACTGTGGTGCGCAGCCAGAACGAACCGGTGCCCGGCGCGGAGCGCACTGTCACCGACGAAGGGCTCGACGACGCCCTGGGCGGCACCGACGTCGTGATCCTTGCCGCGGCGATGACCGCCACCACCGCGAACCTGATCGATGAGCGGCGCCTGGCGCAGCTGCCGCCGCACGCCGTGCTGGTGAACATTGCCCGCGGCCCGCTGGTAGATACGGAGGCACTGACGGCAGCGCTCGCGGAGGGCCGCCTGGCCGGAGCGGCGCTGGACGTCACCGACCCCCAGCCGTTGCCGGACGGACACCCGCTCTGGTCTGAGCCGCACGCCCTGATTACTCCGCACACCGCCGAAACTGAGGCAATGATCCGCCCGCTCCTGGCCAACCGGGTCCGCGAGAACGTCCGCCGTTTCCGCAACGGCGATCCGCCCGAAGGCCTCGTGGACCCGGCTAAGGGCTACTAGCGCTCCACGAACGCCAGGACGCGGGCCGGACTGGCCGTGCCGCCGACGATCTTCAGCGGGGAGACAACCACCATGGCGCCCGTGGCCGGAAGCTTCGCGAGGTTCTGCAGCAGCGTCACGCCGTACTTGTTGTTGCCCAGCAGGTAGTAGTGCGCCGGGAACGGCGGATCGAAGGCGCCGGCGTTGCCGGCGTCGATCCCGACGGTTTCCACGCCCAGCCCGGCGATCGGGGTCTCTTCCGCCAGCCACTTTGCGCACGCCGCGGAGATTCCGGGGGTGTGGGAACCGGTGTCGTCGAAGTTCAGGAACGCGTCGGCGTCGTCAACGAACTTGTCCCAGCCGGTGCGCAGCAGCAGCCATGCGCCGTCGGGCAGTGCGCCGTGCTCGGCTTCCCAGGCTTGGATGTGCTCCGGTTCCACCAGGAAATCCGGGTCCGTCGCCGCTTCGGCACTGAAATCCATGACGACTGCGGGTCCCACCAGGCGGCGGACCGGGATCTGGGAGACGTCGTCGCCGTCGCGGCCGGTAATCCAGTGCGACGGCGCGTCAACGTGCGTGCCAATGTGCTCACCGGTGTGGATGTTGTTGTGCTTCCAGAACGGACCCGGCTCATCGAAGGCGGAGACCTGCTCCAGGCTGAAGTCGATCAGGTTCACGAACGGATCGGGCAGTTTTAGGGTGGGGATGTCGGCGGAGAGCGGCGCGGTGAGGTCCACGACTTCCAGGGCGCCGCCGTCGAGCGCTCCGATCAGGTTCTGGATCAACCCGGGTTCAGTGCTGGGGAGAGACATGTTCGTTTCCTGTCCAAGGTCGAAAAACGTTTGCCTGAGAATACCGGGGAACCATGCCGGGCGGCCCGACTGGGTCGCAACATGACGCGGGGCCGTTTGCGCCGGGGCAGCCGCGCGGTCCTAGGATTCTGGTAGACCGCCCGAGCAATTTACAGGAGTCCCACGATGAACCAGATGACAGTTGCCGGACTCGTGGGGCGCACCCTGGCCCAGCTGGGCGCCGGACATGCCTTCGGTGTGGTGGGCAGCGGAAACTTCCATCTCACCAACGCGCTGCGGGAAAACGGTGTGCCGTTTACTGCCGCCCGGCACGAGGGCGGTGCGGCCACCATGGCCGACGCCTACTCCCGCATGTCAGGACTGGTTTCCGTCCTGACCACCCACCAGGGCTGCGGCCTCACCAATGCCGCCACCGGCATTGGCGAAGCGGCTAAGTCCCGGACTCCCATGATTGTCCTAACCGCCGACGCCGCCGGATCGGCTGTGCGCTCGAACTTCCGGATCGACCAGGACGGGCTGGCCCGCAGCCTGGGAGCGGTGCCTGAACGCGTGCACTCAGCACAGAGCGCCGTGGCAGATACCGTCCGGGCCTTCAGGACCGCGCAGAACGAGCGCCGGACCGTGGTCCTCAGCGTCCCGCTCGATGTTCAGGCCCAGCCGGTCCCCGAGCGCACCCCCGAGCGTGTCCCGCCGGTGGCACCCACCGGCTTCGTCCGTCCTGCTCCCACCCTGGTGCGCGGGCTGGCTGACCTGCTGTCCACCGTGAAGCGCCCGGTGTTCGTCGCCGGGCGCGGAGCCAGGTATGCCGGCGAAGAGCTCAGGGCGCTGGCCGCGCAGTCCGGAGCACTGCTGGCCACCTCCGCCGTGGCGAACGGACTCTTCGAAGGGGAAGAATTCAACCTCGGCATTTCGGGCGGCTTCTCCACCCCTGAAACCGCCGCGCTGATTCGTGAGGCGGATGCGATCATTGGCTGGGGCTGCACCCTGAACATGTGGACCATGCGCCACGGTTCCCTCATCAATAAGGACGCCTTAGTGGTCCAGGTGGACCTGGAAGACTCAGCGCTCGGCGCCAACCGGGACATCCACCTCGGCGTCATCGGCGACTGCGCAGCAACGGCCGCCGACGTGCTGGCCGAGCTGAAAGCCACCGTTCCGGAGCCGGCAACTAACTACCGGACCGCTGAAACCGCTGCCCGCATCGCTGCCGGTGCACGCTGGCAGGATGTGCCGGTGGAGGATCTGTCCACCCCGGAGCGCATCGACCCGCGGGTACTGAGCCTGGAGCTGGACACACTGCTGCCCGCCGAACGCCTGGTATCCGTGGATTCGGGCAACTTTATGGGCTACCCCTCCACCCATCTCTCCGTTCCGGACGAGTTCGGTTTCTGCTTCACCCAGGCCTTCCAATCGATCGGCCTGGGCCTGGGCACCGCCATTGGTGCGGCCCTGGCCCGCCCGGACCGGCTGCCGGTCCTGGGCACCGGGGACGGCGGATTCCTGATGGGCATTTCCGAGCTGGAAAGCGCTGTGCGCCTGGGCGTGCCGCTGGTGGTGATCGTCTACAACGACGCCGCCTATGGCGCCGAGGTCCACCACTTTGGTGCCGGTCCGGATGACGACGCCGCAGCGGCGGACATGGAAACCGTCACCTTCCCGGACACGGACATCGCCGCGATCGCCCGGGGCTACGGGGCGGACGGCATCACGGTGCGCACCCGTGCGGACGTGGCTGCGGTGACCGGATGGCTTCAGGGTCCACGCAAGGCACCGCTGGTCATCGACGCCAAGATTGCCTCCGACGGCGGTGCCTGGTGGCTGGCCGAGGCGTTCAAGGGACACTAGTCCCGGATTTCCTCCCGCACCGGTCTGAGCCGGTCCGGAACCTCGGTGCCCGTGACCGCCGGAAACGTGCAGGTGAACTCGCCGCGGTACCCGAACAGGAAGCCAAAAACCGGGTTCCGCACCTGCAGCTGGATGGTGTAAACCTGCCGCTCGTCGTCGTACGCCTCGTAAAGATCTGCGGTGCCGGTCAGGAAGCGGGGAACGGTGAAGCTCACCGGGCCCTCATGGAACCGCAGCGCCTCCGAGCGCAGGTGAAGCGATCCGTCTTCGCGGACAGCCAGGTCCAGGTCCGTTGCCAGATGCTGATGCGTGCCAAGGTAATCCACTACCGTTCCCCGACTGGCGCTGTAGACCATGCTGGCATCGAACCGCCGCGGGCGGCCGGGCCGTGTTTCCAGGGTGCGGGTGAACGTGACGGTGGTGCGGCCGAATCCATCCACGTACGGGTAGTTCTCGATGGTGAACGGCACGTTGCGGCCGCGCTCCGGAAAGAGGATGTTACGGAAGGCCCCGAACTTCAGGAACGGCACCGTCCACCACGCGCCCCGGCGGACTTCGGAGAAAACGCCGCGGCCTACACAGGCATAGCCCGCGTCCGGATCCACGCCAAAGCGCCGCTGGAGCATGGGGTGCAGCCTGCCGAAATCGGGTCCCAGGGCGCGGGCAAAGACGGACTGGCCGGTCTCCAGAGGCGGGGTCATGCCGGTTCCGGCAGGGCAGCGAGGGACGCGGGCGGGCGGGAGGCATGCCTGTCCGGTGCGCTCCTGCGGCAGTTCGCAGCACGCGGAACGCTTCCAGTCGGCGGTGCCAGCAAGGCAGCCGTTGCCGCTGCGGCCGCTGCGAGGAAGGACGCTGTCCCGCGGCCCCGGAGGAGCAGGGCGGCCGATCCCGCCAGCGCCGCGGAACGGAGGCCGGCGTCCAGCAGCCAGGCGCGGCGGGCACGTTCCGGCGCAATTCCGTCTTCCGCCCAGAGCCGCAGCCGGTCGAAGCTCCACGCCGTTGCCCAGCCGAGCGCCGGACGGATGAGCGGTGCGTCCACCCAGCGGCCAAGTGTTCCCCAGCCTGGGGAGTAGTCGTAGCCGGTGATGAACCGGACGCCGTCCGGTCCCGGGATATACCTCCAGTACCCGGCGCCCGGGCCGATCGGCGAGAGCACATCCCGTGTGGTGAATTTCAGGACGGAGGTGGCCTGGCCGTGTTGCCCGGTCCGGGTTCCCAGAGAAGTTCCGGTGCCGTGGATGGTGTGCAACGGAAGCCTGAACTCGTAACGGAATTCCTGCGGTGAAGTGCCCGGGGCGGGAACGATCGCGGTAAACCGAAGGTCCCAGCGGGGATGGCAGGACGGATCCTGCGTCAGTTCCCAAAGGCGCTCCATTGGCGCCCGGACCGGCAGCTCGACGTAGACCTGTTTCCCCATGGAGGGAGACTACCGCCGAATGCCTTACATGCCCGGCGTATCCTGGGCCGGGCGCTCCGGCGTTTCGCTCCAGCCAAGGTTGCCCGCCATGCGCTTCAGCACGGAGACCAGCGCGGTGTATTCCTCCTCGGACACCTCTTCCGTGAGCTGGTCACGGATACGTTCGACGGCGCCCCGAAGGTTCTCCAGGCTGCGGGTGCCCAGCTCGGTGAGTGAATACTGGCCGTCGCGCACTGCCACCCAACCGCTGTCCACCAGCTCATCTATCAGCTCGGCGGAGGTGCCGGTTTCCACCGGCGGGAAGAAGGGCCGGAGCTGGTCGGAGAGCTCTGGGCCGGTAGCCGGTCCGTTGGTGAGGAGATTCATCATCTGCCATTGCCGTCGGGTCAGCCCGTGTTCCTCGAAGCTGGCGCCGAACTGTTCGTCGACCAGCTGATCCACCAGTTTGAGCCAGAATCCAATGGGACGTTCCTCGGTAGCCATCCACCCACTGTACAAACCGAGACCGGTGCTGGGAATGGCTGTCTAGAGCCTGGCCTGCATTCCACAGAAGGGGCAGGGTGCGGAACGGGCCAGCTCCACGCACACCACGCACACCGGCAGATGGGAGTTATCGTTCCGCAGCGGCCGGTTGGGCATCTCCTTGCCGCAGTACGGCCGGGGCTTGCGGGCATGCTGCATGGCCCGCCTTTTACAGGGGGTGCAGAAGACGTGCACCAGTTCATCGGTGTCCGCCGGCGGAGCTTCAACGGGGCGGACGGCTTCCTTGACGCTCATGCTTCCCAAGCTACCGAGTTCTACAGACTGTAGAAGTTCGTGCGGTGGCTCGGCTGGCGCGGAACAACGCGGATTCCGGGCAGAATGCCGTGCGCGATTTCACGGGCAGGTGTGGCCACGGAGGCGTCTCGGAACGGTTTACTGCAGCAGTTCGCGGATGTCCTCAGCGGTGAGTGCCGAACTGAACACGGCGTCATCGTCCATCACCGAGGAAAACAGTGCGGCCTTCTGTTCCTTGAGCGCCATGACCTTTTCCTCGATGGTTCCCCGGGCCACCATCCGGTAAACCATCACGGAGCGTTTCTGTCCGATCCGGTGGGTCCGGTCCACAGCCTGGGCTTCCGTGGCGGGGTTCCACCAGGGATCGAGCAGGAACACGTAGTCGGCTTCAGTCAGGTTCAGGCCGAAGCCGCCTGCCTTCAGGCTGATCAGGAAGACGGGCGCCTGACCGTCCTTGAACGCGGAAATTACCTCCGCGCGGTTCCGGGTGGAGCCGTCCAGATAGGTGTAGGCGATGCCGGCGTCATCAAGCCGCTGCGCCGCGAGTTTCAGGAAGGAGGTGAACTGGCTGAAGACCAGCGCCCGGTGTCCCTCGGCGGTCACGTCCTCGAGCTGCTCCAGCAGGGCATCGAGTTTGGCAGAGGGCACACCGGTGTTCTCCGGATCGACCAGGGAGGCATCGAGGCTGAGCATACGCAGCAGGGTCAGGGACCGGAAAACAATCATCCGGTTGCGGTCCATGTCCTCGATGAGTCCCATCAGTTTCTGCCGCTCGCGCTGCAGATGGGTCTCGTAGATCTTGCGGTGCTTCGGGGTGAGGTCCACTTCCAGCACCTGCTCCTGCTTGGCCGGCAGGTCCGAGGCCACGGCTTCTTTGGTCCGGCGCAGCATCAGCGGCTTGATCCGGCGGCGCAGCTTGCCCAGCTGCGTCATGTCCTGGGACTTCTCGATCCGCCGCTGGTACTCCTCAGCGAACCTCCTTGCGGAGGGGAAAAGCCCAGGAGCCACAATGGCGAACATTGACCAGAGTTCCATCAGGTTGTTTTCCATAGGTGTGCCGGTGATGGCAAGTTTGAACGGCGCCGGCAGGTCACGGGCGCACTGCTTGGCACGCGTGGTGCGGTTCTTCACGAACTGCGCTTCGTCCAGGATCAGCCCGTCCCAGTCCTGGACACGGTAGGCGGCGAAATCCAGGCGGAACACGGCGTAGGAGGTCACCACGATGTCCGCTCCGGCGATCAGGTCCCCAAGCTTGCGGCGGGACTTGGCGCTGGTGTCCGGAATGGAGACTGTCCGCAGCCCCGGCGTGAAGCGCGCAGCCTCGGAAATCCAGTTGGGGACCACCGACGTCGGTGCCACCACCAGGAACGGACGTCCCGCCGCGGCGCCTGAAGTTCCGGCGGCCTGCACTTCGCGGGCACGGGCGATCAGGGCGAGGGTCTGCAGGGTCTTGCCCAAGCCCATGTCGTCGGCCAGGACACCGCCAAGCCCGTGTTCCCAGAGGAAGGCCAGCCAGTTATAACCCTGCACCTGGTAGGGGCGGAGCTCCGCCTGCAGTCCGGCCGGCAGCGGTGCCGGCTCCACGGACTCAAGTTCGAGCAGGCCGCTGACGGCGCTGCGCCAGGCCGCTGCCTGTTCTGTTTCCTCCGCCAGTTCTTCCAGCTCTGCCCAGAGCCCTGCCTGGTACCGGCTGATGCCCAGCTCACCGGTATCCCATTCCTGCAGGGCCTGGGCTTCCTCGATGAGGGCGTGCAGCCGTTCAAATTCGGGCCGGTCCAGGGACAGATAGGTGTTGTCCACCAGCTGGATCTTGGTCTTGCCCTTGGCGATCGCCTTGAAGACGTCGGCGAACGCCACCTGCCGGCCCTCCACGGTGATCATCACCGCGAGGTCGAACCAGTCCCGGCGTTCGGTTTCCACGGTGGTGATCTTCAGCTGCGGGGCGGAGGTCAGTTCGCGGTAGTCCGGCCGCTCACCGAGGATGTCCACCCGGATACCGTCCGACTTCTGCAGTTTTGGAAGGATGTATTCGCTGAACTCAGCGGTCTCGATCTCGTGCAGCACGGTGTTGTGCGGCGCCCTGCCCAGTACCTGCCGGGCCGTTTCAAGCAGCTCCGTTTCAGCGCCGACGTCGCGTGCGGCCGGATCAGCGGGGGACGGCCGGGTGTCCAGCGGCATGCGCGTGGAGGAGGTGCCCTGCCGGTACTCGAATTCCCAGCCCAGGGCCAGCTCATCATCCGGCTGGAAACCTGCCGTGAGCACCAGGATGGGCGGCTCAACCTCGGGGAACTGCACCGATTCGTCGCTGCTGGTCACCGGAATAACCTGGCGGAGCTTGGGGTAGAACTTCTCCAGGAACAGAGCTGTGTCTGATTCGGGGATGGTCACGGGGGCGTTCCCGGCCAGCAGGGTGCGGTCCTGTTCGGTCAGGGTCCGCGGGCTCGGCGCCAGCAAGATCAGGCCGCTGGCCGATTGCACGTACAGCCCGTGGCTGCCGATGATGCCGGCGGTATCCAGGGGGTAGGGCTGCCCGTCGATTTCCAGGCTGGGCAGCAGCTGCAGCGGCGCCGCTTCCTCGGTCCGGGCGGCGCGGACATCCAGGGACAGCACCGCTTCGGTACCGACGTGCACGCTGACGTCCTTTTTGGTCCCGACGAACTCAACGCCCAGCCGCCGGGCTTCTGCGAGAAGCTGCCACAGCAGCGGATTGGCGAAGTCATCCAGGTACAGCCAGGAGTCATTCTGGCCGAAGTAGCTCACCCCATTGGAACGGTGCAGGGCGGGGAACTGGGAGAACCAGCGGTGCTGCTCCGGGTCCAGCTTCAGGCCGTAGGTCTGGTAGGCAAGGTTGGTCCAGGCCAGGTTGTTCTTCACCCAGGCTCCGCGGGCGTTGCGGACCACGGGCCGGACGCCGAGCCGCCAGGCCGGTGCGCGGACCGTCCGCCGGGACGCCGGCGGCCCCCACACTCCGGAGGAACCGCCGTCGCGCCGGCGCAGTTCAAACTGCAGCCCGAGGGGCGTTACATGAACCGGTTCGGTGCCTACCGTGCCGTCCAGCAGGCCCTGCAGCGAGGCCTGCCAGGCGGGAACTGCCGGCTGCGAGGAGGCGGAGCGCAGCTCCTGCCGTCCGATGAGGTGCTCGGTGTTGCTGTGCAGCGCCACCGCTGCCACATGCTTGCAGTCATAACCCACGGGACAGCTGCAGTGGTTGTCCACCAGCCGGTAGTCGCCCTGCCGCTTGGTTTCCAGGACCAGCAACGTGTTGTAAGGCGTGCTGGAATGGCCGCGGACCCGGGCGCGCAGGACACTGCCCGTGGAGTCCCAGTCCAGGGACTCCACGGCTCCGCCCTTGGCATAGCCCTGGCCCCGCTGGAATGCGGAGCCGCCGACCACGCGGATGATGTCGGTGACATCGATCAGGGGCATGGTTTCAGGCATGGTTTTATCGTCTCACGCAGCTAGGACACTCCCGGCGGACGGACATCGCCGCAGGTGGGGATGGGGGCTTGTGCCGTTTGGCCTTTTGCGGCGGTGGACGGGTAACATCATCTGTAACGCAGGTCACAATGGCGTGATCTGCGTGCACCTATTCTCCGGCCCGCCGGTTACTGCACCGCACAGGCGGAACGGACAAAACCGTACACCGCGGCCGTGAACTCTGCGGGCGGTTCCAGCCGCAGCTGGCCGGTGCGGGTCCGGCCGCCTCCCACTTCCAGGGGAAACCTGGTTCCCGCCTTGTCTTCAGCCAGTGCGTGCGGATCGCAGCGCGCCGGAACCGCTGCCAGCTCCAGCACGGACGGCTCGTCGGTGCCATCCACTTTGATCTCCCGCGGCCAGGCCTGCCCAGGCGCCTCGCTGAGCAGCGTCGTCGTGCCGATCCGTATACTGACCGAGCCCCGCTCGCCGCTGGGCGTCACCAGAATGCGGACGACGGCGGTGCGCCCGTCTTCTCTGATCTCAAGGTTCGGGGCCAGGGTGAAGGAGGCGACGGCGTCGACCTCCTGCTGCAGACAGTCCCTGCCGTGTGCCTCGGCGACGGTCCCGTAGGGGTCGGCAGCGGGCACAACGAGTTCGCCGGCCCTGCCAGTCCCCGCGGTGTCAACGTCCAGCCGCACAACGGCGTCGAATCCCGTGCCGGAATCGCAGGCCGCTTCCGGCAGCTCCATCGGCAGAGCCACGCGTCCGCCCGGACGCAGGGTGGTGGCATCGCCGTCGGTTGGGATCCACTGCGCGGGGGCGGTATAAACATCCGTTTCCAGTCGGGCTGCGGTGATCACCAGGTCCTCGGTGGTGTGGTTCTCCATCAGCACATTGAGGCTCCGTTCCCCGAAGCTCAGCCTGCTCGCCGCCAGGCTGGCGCTCGCAGCCGCCTGGTCAGTCTGTTCCTCCGCTTCCGTCGGCAGCAGCTTCGGCACGGTCTGCACCAGGACACCCAGGGCGACAGTAAAAATGACTGCGGCAAAGATCCGGCTCACCACCGCCTCATTCAATCGGTGGGCCAGCCGTGCGGTGGCCAGGGAGGAGGCCATGGCCATGGCGGCGAAGCTCAGAATCAGGGTCCAATCGATTGCCAGGCCATCCAGATGCGCTGCGAATCCCGACGCTGAATTGACGGCGATGATCACCAGCGAGGTGCCGATGGCCCGCGCCATTGGTACACCCAGCAGCAGTGTCAGCGCCGGAATAATGAGGAAGCCGCCGCCCACCCCGAGCAGGCCGGTGAGGAATCCGACCACCAGCCCCACCGGAATGCCGCGCAGTGCCAGCCCGCCCCATCCGCCCTGCTCTGCGGACCGCGCTCCGGGGGCAGGGTTCCGGGAGCTGGCGAGCATCCGCACCCCGGCCACAATCATGATCAAGGCGAAGCAGAGCATCAGCCAGTCAGGATTCAGCAGTTCTCCTACTGCGGCTCCGGCCCAGGAAGCCGGGATGCCCGGCAAGGAGATCATGAGTACCAGCGGCCAGCTAACGTCCCGGCGCAGCCGCGGCACTGCACCTGACAGCGATGCCAGCCCGACGACGATCAGCGAGGTGGGCACGGCCTCTTCCGGCTCCAGCCCCACCACATAAACCAGGGCCGGCACCGCAATGATGGCGCCGCCAGCACCGACCAGACCAACGACGGCGCCGACGGCCAATCCCACTGCCAATCCGAGCAGCACCGTCTCCATTGAGCTACATTCCCAGATCGGACACACGAGGGGAAGAGGCGTGCGCGGATACCCCCGGGGGTGTTTTGCATACCCCCGCGGGTATATGGGATTGTGGAGGTTCCCCCACCTCCTTCGAAAGGACTCCCATGACTGCGAATACCCCCGCGGCCGTAACCTCCGTTGATGCCGAGACCCTCCGGACCTGGATGAAGGACCCGGAAGACCTGATCGTCATCGACGTCCGCTTCGCAGCCGAGTTCGAAGCCATGCACATCCGCGGTTCCTACAACGTGCCGCTTCCGCTGCTGTCCGAGCACACCGATGAACTCGCCGAGCGGCTGGGCAAGCGTGTTGTGCTGGTGTGCCAGTCCGGCACCCGTGCAGAGCAGGCCCGCACCCGCCTGGGAGGTGCCGGCATCGGTTCCGCCCACGTTCTGGCCGGCGGCGTTCCGGCCTTCGCAGCAGCCGGCGGCGACGTCGTCCGCGGCCGGAAGCGCTGGGACCTGGAACGCCAGGTTCGCATGGTGGCCGGCTCCACCGTCGTACTGGGTCTGGCCGGCGGACGCTTCGTCTCTCCGAAGATGCGGATGCTCGCCGGCGGCATTGGTGCCGGACTGGCCTTCTCTGCTGCCACTAACTCCTGTGCGATGGGCGCGGCGCTGGCCAAGATGCCGTGGAACAAGGCTGCCTCGGAGCCCACCCGTGAGTCCGCGATCGCCTCGCTGCCCAAGCAGGGCGGACCCGCAGCCTCATGACGTCCACTATGGTGCTGGTGCTCAGCCTGTCCCTGCTGATCGGGCTTTCGCTTGGTCTGCTGGGCGGCGGCGGTTCGATCCTGACGGTGCCGATCCTGGTCTACGTCGCCGGGTTCGGCGCCAAGGAAGCAATCGCGTCCTCGCTGTTTGTGGTGGGTGTGACCTCCGCCGTCAGCGTGATCGGGCATGCCCGCAACGGCCGGGTCCGGTGGAAGACCGGACTGATCTTCGGTGCCGCAGGCATGGCCGGCGCGTTTGTCGGCGGCCTGCTGGGAAGCCGCATCCCGTCCGTGGTGCTGATGATCGCATTTGCGCTCATGATGATCGCCACGTCGGTGGCCATGCTCCGCGGCCGGCGCAAGACCGACCCGGACAGGGCTTACTCCGACCTGCCGATCCTTCGCATCCTTGTTGACGGTGCCGTTGTTGGCCTGGTGACCGGCCTGGTTGGTGCCGGCGGCGGGTTCCTGGTGGTTCCGGCCCTGGCCCTGCTCGGCGGCATGCCGATGGCGATCGCTGTGGGTACCTCGCTGGTGGTTATTGCCATGAAGTCCTTTGCCGGGCTGGCCGGTTACCTGACCACCGTGCAGATTGACTGGAGCATGACCCTGGCTGTCACGGTAATGGCGATTGTTGGCTCGCTCATCGGAGCCAAACTGGTCGGCCGGATTCCCGAAGCCGCCCTGCGGAAGGCCTTCGGCTGGTTCGTGCTGGCCATGGGCGCGTTTGTCCTGGTGCAGGAGATCATCGGGCTGTAGCCGAAGTGGACAGCGAAGAACCCCGGCCCGCGAGATGCGGACCGGGGTTCTTTCGCTGGTGCTACGAAGCGTGGGCTGCAGCCCAGGCGGGGTAGGCGCCTTCGAGCTCGACGACGTCGTACCCGGCATTGCGCAGGGCGTTGCCGACGATCGAGCTGCGCATGCCGCTGGCGCAGTACGCCACGATCTTGCCTTCGGGCGGCAGCTGGTCCAGGTTCCAGAGGGCGCGTCCGCCGTGCAGCTGGTGCGAGCCGGGGATGTTGCCGGCGGCGTGCTCGGTGCGGGCGCGGACGTCCAGGACCATGGCTGCGTCGAAGGAGTCCAGCTCCGTGGCGGAGATGGTGGCCGGTGCGGCCTGGGGGAGGCCTTCCAGACTGGTGACGAAACCGGCGACGTCGTCAATGCCGACGCGTGCCAGCGAATCGCGGACGGCGTGGGCCTGGTCCTGGTCTGCGGTGAGCAGGATTAGCGGACGCGTGCGCTCGGACTCGGGGTCCACTGCCCAGGCGCCGAAGCTGGCCGTCTTGCCGCCGGCCGGGATATGCAGGGCGCCGGGGACGGTTCCCTTGTGCAGCTCGGGAACGCTGCGGGTGTCCACGAGGGTGGCTTCGCGGGTCTCGAGACGGGTCACGACGTCGGCGGCCGGGAGCTCAGTCAGCGGTTCGCGCGGGCCGAGCACTGCCGGGCCCTGCTTGTTCTGCTTCTTCATGCGGGCGAAGTAGGCGTGTGCTTCGGGCTGTCCGTCGAGGAGTTCGTTGATGAAGCCCTGCTCGTCATTGGCGGCGAGGTAGGGGCCCCACCAGGCGTAAAGGCGTTCGTAGCCCACGGTGGAGGAGGGGATGGCGCCCAGCGCCTTGCCGCAGGCGCTCCCGGCGCCGTGGCCGGGGTGGACCTGCACGTAGTCGGGCAGGGTGAGGAACTTGTCCCGCAGGCTGGCGAACATCTGCTTGGCGCCTTCGAAACGGGTATCGACGCCGCCGGCTGCTTCATCGAGCAGGTCGGGACGGCCCAGGTCACCGGCGAACACGAAATCGCCGGAGAGCAGGTAGCCGGCCTGGTCGGTGAAGGCTCCGTCGGTGACCAGGTAGGAGAGGTGCTCCGGGGTGTGGCCCGGGGTGTGGAGGGCCTTGATGGTGAGGTTGCCGATGGTGATCGCATCGCCGTCGTACATCCGGGTGCCGTCGAAACCGTACTGCCAGGCCGCTCCGCCCTCACCGGAGACATAGATCTGCGCACCGGTGGCGGCGGCGAGTTCACGCGTGCCGGAGAGGTAATCGGCATGGATGTGGGTCTCGGTCACCGCGGTGATCTTCATGCCGTTCGCAGCAGCGAGCTCGAGGTAGGGGGCGACGTCGCGGCGGGCGTCGACGACGATCGCCTCGCCCAGACGCTGGCAGCCGATGAAGTAGCTGGCCTGTGCCAGGTCCTCGTCGTAAATGCGTTCGATAAGCATGGGTACTCCTTTGGGGGATCGGGGTACTACCACGGTAATACCCCCTAGGGTATAAACCAAAATACCCAAGGGGGTATCGGATCCACCGCAGTTCTTCCGTACGCTCGGGCGCAGGCTGCGGCTGGTGGCTGTTACTCGTTTGCCGCCGCCGTCGTTGTGTTATCTTGGTCCTGATAAATCTGATTTATTAATGGCCCAGCCACCACCAAATCAGATGTAATGGCGCGTCTGAGGAGTTTTGCCATGTCGTTGGCGAACAAGCAATATCCCCCGCTTGTGGTGATGGGAGTACAGGGCTGCGGCAAATCCACTGCCGGACAGGCCGTGGCTGCCCGGCTGGGACTGCCGTTCCTGGACGGCGATGACCTCCACCCGGTGAGCAACAAACAGAAGATGGCCTCCGGGCATCCCCTGACGGACGAAGACCGTGAGCCCTGGCTGCGCGCGATCGGCCGTGAGCTGGCTGCAGGTCTTGAAGCCGGAACTGCCACCGTGGTGGCGTGCTCGGCGCTGAAGCGCCAGTACAGGGACCTGATCCGCTCCTACGCGCCGGACACGCAATTCATTCACCTGGAAGGATCCCGGGAATTGATTGCCGAACGGCTGAGCCGGCGTGACCACGAGTACATGCCGCCGACCCTGCTGGACTCGCAGTTTGCCACGCTGGAACCCCTCGGCGAGGATGAGGCCGGTATCCGGCTGAGCATCACGCTGACCCTAGACGAAATCGCGGCCGCCGCTGCCGCCGCTTTCACCCCCGCCGGATCCTGACCCCGGCAAAGCCCCCACCCTGATAGGACAACGATGACCGATCTTGAGCTCAACTGGACGCTGGGTACTCCCGGCCTCCTGCTGATCGCCGTCGCAGCAATTGCCCTGCTGCTCGTGATGATCATGAAATTCCGTATCCACGCCTTCCTGGCGCTGATCCTGGTCAGCCTGCTGACCGCCGTAGCGACAGGCGTGCAGGCCGGGGACATTGTCCCCACCATGCTCAGCGGCTTCAGTTCCACCCTCGGAACCGTGGCGCTATTGGTGGGCCTCGGCGCCATGCTGGGCCGCATGCTGGAGGTTTCCGGCGGCGCTGAAGTGCTGACCAATGCGCTGATCAACAAGTTCGGCCAGAAGCGTGCCTCGCTGGCCCTTTCGGTGGCTTCGCTGCTGTTCGGTTTCCCGATCTTCTTCGACGCCGGCCTTGTGGTCATGCTGCCGATTATCTTCACGGTTGCCCGCCGTATGGGCGGCTCCCTGCTGACCTATGCGTTCCCCGCTGCTGCTGCCTTCTCCGCGATGCACATCTTCGTGCCGCCGCACCCCGGCCCCGTGGCTGCCACCGGCCTGCTGGGCGCCGACGTCGGACTGGTCCTGATCTTCGGCCTGATCGTTGCAATTCCCACCTGGTACCTCGCCGGTTACCTGTTCGGCCACTTCCTGGGCCGCAAGTTCAACATCCCCGTGCCGTCCATCCTGGATGCGCCCAAGGGATCGGCCGAGTCCGAGTTCCGCTCCTCGCCGAGCCTGGGCACCATCATCACGCTGCTGCTGCTCCCGTTCGTGCTGATCTTCCTGAACACCGGCCTGAACATGGCGGCGGCCGCCGAGCTGGTCTCGCTGGATGACACCTGGGTACAGATCCTTCGTATGCTCGGCGAAACCCCGGTTGCCCTGCTGATCACTGTCTTCCTGGCCATGTGGCTGCTTGGTCGCCGCCAGGGCAAGAAGGGCACGCTGATCGAGACCGTGGTCGACTCCGCACTGGGTCCGGTCTGCTCGATTATCCTCATCACCGGTGCCGGCGGTATGTTCGGCGGCGTCCTTCGCGCCAGCGGCATCGGCAACGCAATCGCTGCCTCACTGGACGCTGTTGGCCTGCCGGTTATTGTGGCCGGCTTCGTGATCGCTGCGATCGTGCGTGTTGCACAGGGTTCGGCCACCGTTGCGCTGACCACTGCGGCTGCCCTGGTTCAGCCGGTTGTCCTGGACAACCCCGACTTCAACGCGGTGCAGACCGTGGCGATCGTGCTGGCCCTGGCGGCCGGTTCCGTGTTCGCCGGCCACGTCAACGACTCCGGCTTCTGGCTGGTCAGCCGCTTCTTCCAGATGGACACCAAAACCACGCTGAAGACCTGGACCGTTGGTCAGGCGCTGATCGGCGTCGTCGGCTTTGTCCTGGCCCTGGCGATTTACCTGGTCGCCTCAGGGTTCTAGTACATCCAACCGGCCGGGAGCAGTATTGTTCCCGGCCGTTTTGGTACCCGGATTTTCCCCGGGCGCCGGAGAGGAGCGGTAGTTTTGGCTGCCAACATGTTTGATATTTCCGGGCGGGTTGCCCTGGTCACCGGGTCCAGCCGGGGCATCGGCAACGCGATTGCCCGCGGGCTGGCAGGTGCCGGCGCCGTCGTCGTACTGAACGGACTGGATGCTGACCGGCTGGAAGCTGCGCGTGCTGCGCTGGCCGCGGAGTTCGGTGAGGATCGTATCTTTGCCCGCCGGTTCGACGTCACCGATGCTGCTGAAGCGGCCGACGGCGTTGCCTGGGTTGAGCGGGAAGTTGGTCCGCTTCAGATTCTGGTCAACAATGCCGGTGTCCAGCACCGTGTGCCAATGCTGGAGCTCGACGTCGCGGACTGGGAGCGCGTGATGCGCACCAACCTGACCAGCGCGTTTCTTGTAGGCCGGGAAGCTGCCCGGCACATGATTCCGCGCGGGCAGGGCAAGATCATCAACATTGCCTCCGTGCAGGCGGATCTTGCCCGTCCGACCATTGCCCCGTACACGGCGTCCAAGGGCGGAATCCGTAATCTGACCCGTGCCATGACTGCTGAGTGGGCGGGCGAGGGACTGCAGATTAATGCGATCGCACCGGGGTACATCCACACCGAAATGACCCAGAACCTGGTCGATGATGAGGCCTTCAACTCGTGGATCCTGGGCCGGACTCCGGCGCATCGTTGGGGGAGCGTGGAGGACATCGTGGGTCCGGCAATCTGGCTGGCTTCGGATGCGTCGAATTTCGTCAACGGCCAGGTCGTCTTTATTGACGGCGGCATGACCACGGTGGTGTGAGAGGAAATCATGAATTCTGTTCTTGGAGTAGTCGCCCACGGAGCCGGTGACCTGAGGGTTGAACCCGTGGAGCCTGGCGTACCGGCAGCCGACGAGGCTGTTGTTGAGATTGCTTACGGCGGCGTGTGCGGGTCCGACCTGCATTACTGGCAGCACGGGGCTGCCGGGGAATCGATCCTGAAGGCGCCCATGCTGCTGGGCCATGAGGTTGTGGGCCGGGTTGTCCGGGCTGCGGCCGACGGAACCGGGCCTGCAGCGGGGGTTGCTGTGGCGGTGCATCCGGCGACTCCCGGTCCCGGCGACGGGTCCAGGTATCCCGAGGACCGGCCGAACCTTTCCCCTGGCTGCACGTATTTGGGCAGTGCCGCCCGGTTCCCGCATACCGAGGGTGCCTTTGCCCGGTTCGTGAACCTTCCGGTGCGGATGCTCCGTGTGCTGCCGGAGACGCTTCCGATGCGCCGTGCAGCGCTGATCGAGCCTGCAGCTGTGGCCTGGCATGCGGTTTCACGTGCCGGGGATGTGCAGGGCAAGCGAGTGCTGGTGACCGGTTCCGGGCCGATTGGAGCGCTCATCACTGCGGTGCTCCGGGCACGTGGTGCCGGCGAGATCATCACGACGGACATGCACGAGTTCCCGCTCGAGACCGCGCGCGCCGTTGGTGCGGACCGCAGCCTGCTGGCGACTGATGCCGAAGGTATTACTGCGGTGGATGCCGATATTTGCTTCGAGTCCTCGGGAAGTTACCGCGGCCTGATGTCTGCCGTGCAGGGTGCAACCCGCGGCGGACGGGTTGTGATGGTTGGCCTGCTGCCTTCGGGCGAGCAGCCTGCGCTGATCTCCCTGGCGATCACCCGGGAGCTTGAACTGGTGGGCTCGTTCCGGTTCAACGATGAGATCGATGAGGTCATCACGGCTCTCGCCGACGGGAGCCTGCAGGCCGATCCGGTTATCACCCACGAGTTTGCCGTTGAGGATGCCCTCGAGGCGTTTGAAGTGGCCAGGGATGCTTCGGTCAGCAGCAAGGTGCTGCTGCGTTTCGGCGGCTAAGGCGGCCGGCGTTCAGTTCATGGTCTGGCTGCCCGGCAGCGGTGGCGCAGTTGAAGTGTAGGTGTGGCCGGTAGGTGTGGTGATCCGGACCGTGTGCCGGCTGCCCGGGTCGGTACGGGGTGTGGGCCTGGCTACGGTTGGTCGGGCCGGTGTCGGGGTCGATGCCGAACCATTGCCCGGAGGCGTGGTCCTGATGGTGGTGGCGTTCCAGCCGGGTGCTTCTTTGGCGTGGTTGCAGGTTTCGCAGAGTCCCTGTCCGTTGGTGTAGCTGGTGGGGCCGCCTTCTGCGTGGGGCTGGATGTGGTCGATGTGCCGGATCGGTGCGTCGCACCAGGGTGTGCGGCAGGTTTGGTCCCGGGTGCGGATCATCCGTGCCAGGCCTGCCGGGAACGTTCGGGCCTTGGATTCCATCGCGGTCAGTTCCCCGGACACCGGGTCCATGAACAGGCGTCGTAGGCTCACTAAAGATGATTGCTCTGTTTGTGCCGGCTCCGGTGGAGAGCCTCCCTTGAAGAGGTCCGCGCCACGCGGTGGAGCCGCCCGGCCGTCACCGGCACCCAGCGCGGAGCGGATCAGTTCCCGCGCCCAGGCGCCGGGGACGCTCCCGTAGCCCGGGAAGTACGCCGGCATCTCCGGCTGGGTGACCAGCCGTTTGTCCGGCGCCTTCTTGTGCCGCCAGTTCACAGCTTCTGCTGCGCTCTCCGAGCGCCCTGCGTCAGTCACTCTGTGCTGCGGGAGCGGGAACTGGGAGAGCAGCGTCCGGTCGGTGATCACTAGCTGCACCTCGACCGGAACCCGGTCCGCTGCCGTCTGGCCGGTGACGCGTTCAACCAGGGTATCGGCCATGATCTGGCCCCGCCCGCGTTCATCCCCGGCAGCACGCCGAGAATCCGCGGCCCTGGACAATGCCGCATACACGGCAACACCCTGCGCAACCGGGAGCAGACCGGTCAGGTAGGACATCGTGTCCGGTGCCGGACGGCAGGAGACATACCGCTCAGATACAGCTTTGGCGTTGCGCCGGATCTGGGAGGCAGGATCAATGGTCTGGGTGATCGAACGGATCCGGGCGATCAGCTTCCGGTCGCCGAGCCCTTCCAGGCAGGACGGGTCAGCGCAGATCAGTTCATCGAGCCGGTGCCGGTCCTCGACATCCAGGCAGGCTGTTTCCCGGACTAGGAGGGTTGCCCGCCATTCACTGAGCACCCCGGAAGACAGTGCGGCCAGGGTGTGGGGCATTTCGTGGACCAGGGCCTTTCCGAATCCCAGATGCCGGCTTCCCCGGTGCGGGGAATCCCGGCGCGCCAGGGCAACCTGAGCTCCGATACCGCGGCCGAGCTGCTCAGCCGGAACACCGGCACGGGCCTGTGCCCGGCGCTGGGAGGCATCAAACACAGCCGCAGCACAGGCCTGCACCGCCGCAGCAGCAGACTTCAACTCCTCCAACACCCGCATCAAATCAATCAGGTCGGGGTCCGCCCAGGCATCGGAGAGGTCATCGCCGGTCGCCGGGTCCTGGAGGCAGCGCAGCCACGCGCCCAGCGCGTTCAACAAGCCGTGGGCAGCAGGCGAGAACTCAGGAGTTGAACGAACCGAACGTTCCTCTGCTTTGACGGCGTGGTTTGCCCCCGCTGGACGGTTAGATCTCGGCGGGAAAGGCGCGGAAAGTCCAGACAACGGATCAAACTCCGTTGGATGCCGCATTGACGGTGCTGCTTCCATTTCCAACATGCTCAGAGGCTATAAACGCACCGCAGGACCGGGAGCAGTACTAAATGCAGTTGTGAATAAGGAGTTCTCCGCGCGGGAAAATGGCGCCATTGGGGAGGAAAAGATCACCAGCCGCCCTGGCCCACTCCGGCCCTCGACCCGACCAACAACTAACCCTCCCCAGCCCCCGGACGCTCCGGCGGAGTAAAAATGCGGGGCTCATCGCTCCAGACACCCTCGACTTCGGACTTGGTCCGGCGCATGATCTGGTCCATTGCTTCGCGTGCCGCATCGGGGTTACCCGCCTGGATGGCGTCAGCGACGTCGACGTGCCACTGCAGCGCTTCCTCGTGCGGCCGCGACGGCATCAGTCCGTAATCCGTCCGGCCACGCAGGACCTCGGCGATCATGGACTGCATCTGGCCAAACATCTCGTTCCCGGACGCAGCAAGAACCAGCGCGTGATAATGAATGTCCAGCTCGAGGAACTGCTGCAGATCCCCAGCCCGGCCGACGGCACGCATCTTCGCGGCAACGGCCATCAGCTCAGCGGCCATGTCTTCGGGGGCGTACTGCGCTGCCAGCTCGGCGGCGGCAGGCTCGACGGCGGAACGCAGCTCGGTCAGCGAACGCAGCTGGGCGCCCTTGCCCGCCTTCGCAGCAAGACGCCAGCGGACGATATACGGATCAAACACGTTCCAGGAAGTCTCCGGCAGAACCCGGATACCAATCCGTTTGACGGTCTCCACCAGGCCCAGGGACTGCAGCACCCGGACGGCCTCTCGGGCCACGGAACGGGAGACGTTCAGCTCGGTCTCGAGCTCTTCGGAGAGCATGGTGTCTCCGGCCTGGAACTCACCGGAAACGATCCGCCGCCCCAAGGATTCGATGACAAGGCTGTGCAGACGAGAACTCATACGGAATCCGGGGTGGCAGTCACCTTTTCATTCTAGGCAAAGCTGGCTCAAGACTGGGGTTTGACTACCGGGAACAGCCCGTCGGGCTCTTCGCCCTCCTCATAATGGCTCGCCGCCGGACCCACAATCAGCGGATCCGGAGCCCTCGCCACATTCGGGTCCTTGTTCGGGTAATCGACTCCGGCAAGAACAAAACGCATGGCTTCAAGCCGGGCACGTTTCTTGTCGTTCGACTTCACCACGGTCCAGGGTGCGTCGCCCGTGTCTGTGTAGAAGAACATCGCTTCCTTGGCCTGTGTGTAGTCGTCCCACTTATCCAGGCTGGCCAGGTCGGTGGGGGAGAGTTTCCACTGCTTCACCGGGTCCGTCTCCCTGGCCGCAAACCGGGCCAGCTGCTCGGCGCGTCCCACGGAGAACCAGAGCTTGCGCAGCAGCACTCCGGAGTTCACAAGCATCCGCTCCAGCTCGGGGACCTCCCGCATAAACTCGAGGTACTGGGCAGGCGTGCAGTAATTCATAACGCGCTCGACGCCGGCACGGTTGTACCAGGAGCGGTCCATCATCACGATCTCCCCGCCGCTGGGCAGCCGCGCAATGTAGCGCTGGAAGTACCACTGCGTGCGTTCCTGGTCCGTGGGCTTTTCCAGTGCCACGACCCGCGAACCGCGGGGATTCAGGTGCTCATTAAAGCGTTTGATCGCGCCGCCCTTACCGGCGGCGTCCCGGCCCTCGAAGATGATGAGCATCTTCTGGCCGGTTTCCTTTACCCACAGCTGCATCTTGAGCAGCTCGATTTGCAGCTGCCGCTTCTGCCGCTCGTAGCTGCGCCGGCTGAGCTTCTTGTCATAGGGGTAGTTGTGCCGCCAGGCGTCGTCGCCCTTGTCCTGGACCTTGCGGGCCTTCGAGTCCAGCTCACCGATCTCATCAAGTTCCGCGGCGTAGTCCTCGGCGATGGAGACGCGGCTGCCTGCGGCGTCGGACGCGGCCTCCGACACATCTGAGTCCTCTGCCGGCCCTTCCTCGGTCTTCGTGCCGGAGCGGGAACCGTTCTTGCCCGTGGCCATAAGAATCTCCTTGTGAGTGGTGTCCTCCTGTGAATCTACGCGGCTCACGGGCGGCAGCGGAAGGGCAGCCAGCGAGCCTGCACGGGATTGCTGCTTGCGGCACGGATAATTGATGGCGATGAAATACCTGCGCTCCGCCCTGCTTTCCGCTGCCACTCTTCCGCTGCTCCTCTTCGGCACAGCCTGCGTTCCGCAGGACACCGAATCGGCCGCCGCTCCGCCGGCGGAGGTGACGATTCAAGACCCTCAGGCGGGAACCGCGCTGGCACAGCTCGGCAGCATCCCCATTAAGGGCCGGGCACCCAAAACCGGTTACAGCCGCGAGGAGTTCGGGCCGGCATGGGCCGACGTCGACCACAACGGCTGCGACACGCGCAACGACATCCTCGCCCGGGACCTGACGAACGAAACCTTCAAGCCTGGAACCCAGGACTGCGTGGTGGCTTCGGGGACGTTCGCGGACCCGTATAGCGGCACCGTAATCAGCTTCGTCCGGGGAAACACCACCAGCACTGCCGTGCAGATCGACCACGTGGTGGCGCTCTCGGACGCCTGGCAGAAGGGGGCACAGCAGCTCAGCGCTGAAGAGCGCCGCCAGCTGGCCAACGATCCGCTGAACCTCTTCGCCGCCGACGGCCCGGCCAACGGAGCGAAATCGGATTCCGACGCCGCCACCTGGCTGCCGACGAACAAGGGGTTCCGCTGCGAGTACGTCGCACGGCAGACAGCGGTCAAGGCCGAATACCGGCTCTGGATGACCCAGGCTGAGCACGACGCGATTGCGTCAGTCTTGGCCTCCTGCCCGGACGAACCGGTGCCCGCACGCGAGGGCACCACGTCCCGGACCGCTTCAGGTTTGGGTTCCGGTGCCGCCGTAAACGGTGCAGTTGAAGTACCCGAAGGCACGACGCCGGTCTACGCCAATTGCGCGGCGGTCAAGGCTGCCGGGGCGGCACCCATCCGCCCCGGGGATCCGGGCTGGGATCCGAAGTTCGACGGTGACGGCGACGGCGTCGGCTGCACCTCCTGACGCGGAGGCAAGCGTCCGCGTCCTACGCGGACCAAAGGTGTCCGCATGGCGTTTTATTGCGGACCCAAGCTGTCCTGAAGGCCGTCGAACGGTTCCCCGAACGGGCCTAGCGTGGAGGCAGTTCCGCACCGGCAAGAGGGCCGGTCTGTCCGCCCAGGAGGCGGCACCGGCTGATCCCCGCGAACGATTCAAATGAGTCGAACAGCCTGGTGCGGAAAGAGCGCAGAGGGATAACGGACATGGGCTTGCTTGAAATCGAACTGGCGAAATTGGACTATGCGGAGCGGATGCAGTCCGCGGAATACCTGCGGCGCGAGCAGCGGCGCAAGGACCTGCTGCCTCGAACAGCAGGACGCACCAGACGGGCCAAAGTTGACGCGCCTGTCTTCACACTTCGGATCGGCAGCATCCGGTACCGGCTGTGGTTTACGCGGACCGTCGCTCTATGAACGCCGGAGGCGTACCCCGCGGTGCAGGGCACGCCCCCGGCTGCTAACCGCGGGTCAAACGGCGGCCTGGTTACCAGACCGCCTAGTCATCGACCGGCCTGTCCCGCATTAGCGTCCGCCGCCGTGATGGTCGCCGCCGTGGTGGCCGCCGCCGTGGTGGCCGCCGCCGCGATGGTCGCCGCCGCGCGGACCGTGATCACCGAACTGACCCCCATGCTGCCAGCGCACAGTCTGGCCGGTGTGCGGATCGCCTGCCCGGCCCGGGTCGTTCCAACCTCCGCGGACGTCTCCACGGTTGCCGTGCGGCCAGCAGTCCTTGCCGTCACGGTCCGGCTGGGGTGCTCCTGCGCCGGGCTGCTCAGGCTCCGCGGGTCCCGGCAGAGGAACAGGGGCCGGAGCAGGGGCCGGAGCCGGCTGCAGATCAACAACCGGTTCCGTTTCCGGTTCAGGTACAGGCGCGGGGGCGGGCGCCGGGACGGGCTCAGGGCTGTCGCTTATTCACATCTCCGAGCCCCCCACCCTAGG